>JAOZMC010000017.1:33793-34015 GCA_029934475.1 Arcobacteraceae bacterium | reverse complement strand
AATCCGACTTGAGTTAAGTATGCATTCCCAACGAGGACGTTGGGAACGAGGTGAAAATATTTTGCGGTTTAATCAGTTTTGAGACTATGTGTTGATTTGCTTGAGATTATAGTTTATAGTGATTTTCATGTTTGGTTCCAAATGTGTTTGTTGAATGTTGGTAGGTTAGTTTGGATGTTTGGCCCCAAGCAAGCTTAGGGGTTCCGAAAGACAATCAAAAGT
>JAOZMC010000017.1:1818-33693 GCA_029934475.1 Arcobacteraceae bacterium | reverse complement strand
AGCCGTGGCGATTGGACGAAGTCCAAACTTTCTGTAAAAGTAGCCGTGGCGATTGGACGAAGTCCAAACTTTCTGTAAAAGTAGCCGTGGCGATTGCACAAAGTCCAAAGTTTCTATAAACAGAACTCAACAATATAAAAAGCAATCCTCAAGCTATGAGCTTGTTATTTGATCGGTGGATTCAACTGAATTTCTCAAAATATCTGTTTATTATCGGTTTTTTGTAGCGGTTGGGTGTTGAGGGCTTTTCTTCACATAATTATCAAACGAATCGCCCATAGCTTGCACAAAAGGGCGAAAAAATGGCGAGTGTCCATATAGCAAACTAAACTGCTCTTTTGATAGTTCGTATGATTTGCCAACTATAGCATAAAGATACAAAGCAGATGCCAGTGAAGTTCTATCTGCTCCGCCGATACAGTGTATTAGTAGCGGTTTTTCGGCATCTTTCATAAGCTTTACAAGCTCTTTGGTTTGGTTGAAGTCTAGGAATTTTTTGTTTGATAACTTGTGATTTATATGTGTTATGTCAAACTGTTTTGCTATATTTATCTCATCTTTGTATATATCGCGACTTGATCTGCCGTTTAGATTTATGATAGTTTTAAGCTTGTATTTTTTGGCATAGTATGTCAAGTTGTATCTGTTTAGCTCACCAGAGCGATAAACTCTGTCCTCTATAGTCCAAAAGTTGCCCAAGATATGTATATCTGCAGCGACCAACAACACTAACAAAACCAACAGATATGCTGTATATTTTGATATTTTTTTCATTTATTTCCTTTGTTTAAGTTTATTTCGATAAAATTCACAATCGGTCGCGTAACTCAGTGGTAGAGTGCTACATTGACATTGTAGAAGTCGTTAGTTCAACTCTAATCGTGACCACCACTATTTACCAATCTTTTGTATTTATAATAAGCCTTTGTCTTAACTATCTTGCCATCTCTGTCATCTACTAGCCCATATCCTGCAGCTATAAGCTGGTGCCAATAAACTCTTTGTATCATAGGATATCTTGAAGCAATACTATGATAATCAACCATATACTTAGTATAGTCCTCCATACTCACACACTCTAGCTCACTCGTGGGAGCATATGGGGCTGTGTTTTTTAGAGGCCAGTTTGTCTCTGTGATATATATACCACCTGCTGTTTTGGGCGAAAATTTCACTATGCTACATAGAAACTTAATCTTGTTTGCCAGGTCAAAAAGCATCATCTGTCTGTTTTGTGGAGCTCCTCGCCTATCTACATATAGTAGCGATGATACCTTGTCGTATTTTATAGCAAAAAAGTTATACAAAGTCCGTATAGTCCAATGATACTCAAAATCTATCACAGATGAACCTACTAGTTTGATGTGTGGAAATCTCTCTGTCTTGAGGTCGTAAATAGTTTTATAAAACTGCAGATACTCTGTAGCAGTTATAAACTGCCATTTGATACGGTTGATGGCATTGCCTATCATAAACTCATCTGTGATACCGTCAAACTTTTCAAACACAGCTGTGATACTTTGTCGCAAAAGTTCTGGGTCTTTTATGTGTCGTCTGTCTTGGATTATATTTATCAGTATTTGTCTGTCTTTGAAGCCACGAGCAAACTTGACATAGTCCTCTATGTTTTGTATATCGTTTAGAAATACTCGTATCTGTATAGACGATACGTCTAGTTCATCTACTAGCTCAAACTGTTTGTCGCCTTTGTCCATATTTACACACAGACCAAAAAACTCTTTTGTCTTTTTGCTTGATCGTGGTCGGACAAAAAATCCAAACAGAAAAAGCCACGGATATAGTAGCAAGGTAGTCGCTATTAGCTTGGCTAGTTGCCACTTGTTGCCTGCTCTTAGAGTTTTTTTGGCTTGGGTGCTTAGAACTTTTGGCTGGTCGCTAAACTTGTCCCACTCGAAGCTATTTGTCTTTTTCATCTGTAACTATACTAAAAAACAGCTCGTTTATCTCTGTATGGTCTTTGATAAACTCGTTTAACTCATCTAGCTTCAAGTTTTCTATCTGTTTGAGAGTAGTTTTGTCATGCTTTTGTGGTAAGCCTTTGTAGTATAGGTCAAGTGCCTTGTGTTGTCGCTGACTAAAGGTTTCTGTCTTGAGCGGTGTAGAACCTATGAGAAACTTTTTTGCCTTGTCTAGCTCATCTTGGGTGGCACCATCTGTGGTGAAATTTTTGATAATATCTTTGACTAGCGATACTGCTTGTTTTTGTTTGGTGGTATCTGTCTGCATATATCCTGTGAAAAGTTCGTGCGATCGTTGCATAGAGGTGTTGCAATAGACACTATATGCTAGACCTCGCTTGACTCGTATCTCCTCCATAAGCCGACTACCAAAGCCACTGCCACCTAGTATAAACGAAGCGACTTTTGCTATATATGAAAGGTTGCTATCATATCGTAGATGATAAGCCGAACCAAAATATATATATGATTGTTTGGTAGGTTTGGTCGTGATCTTGGTAGCTGGTTTTTGACTTATATCTATATGTGGAATCTTGCTTGTTGGTTTGTCTTTAAGTATATGCAAAGTGGGCTTGAGTATCTCTAAAAGTTTAGCATAGCTTATATCGCCACCACCTACTACTATGAGGTTGTTTATGTTTAGTAGTTTTTCGTATCTAGCTTGTATGTCCGCTTTTGATATAGTCTCGATAGCTTTTATCTCGCCTAAACTTCCATGTGATAGTGCTGTGCCTTTGTGCATCATCTTTTTAAGCTGCTTAGATGCTACAAAGTCAAAGTCCGAACTTTTTTGTTGTAGCACAGATATCTGTCTGGTCTTTAGCTTGTCTATAGTTTGTGTCGTGATATTTGGGTCTTTTAGAAGTCTGTTTAACAGTCGCACTGCTTCATCTTTATACTCTACAAGAGAGCTTAACTCTATCTTAAATGTCTCAAATCCAGTATGAACCGATAGCGATATTGCCTTGCTCTCTAACTGCTGTGCAAACTTAGTCGCACCATCTTTTTTGGTGCCGTCGTTTAGAACTCTTGCTAACATATACGACAGACCCGGCTTGTCACCGTCTAGGATTGATCCGCTGTTTTTAAATACCAACTGTAGATTAAATATACGAAGTTGGTCGAAGTTTTCATATATTATAGGCACTTTTGTGTCATTGTGCTGTATAAACTTAACTTTTGATGCCATACCACTGCCTAGAAAAAATATAAAAAATAGTCCTATCCACCGTGTCATCTTTTGTATATGTGAGTGAGTTTCTCACCGCTTAACAGATGAAAATGCAAGTGTGCCACCTCTTGTCCTCCGTCATCTCCTATATTTGTGACTAGCCTGTATCCGCTTTTACTTATGCCTAGTTTTCGTGTGAGTTGCTGGATAAATATAGTCATATCTGCCATGAGACCACTAGGCACTGCTTCAAATGATTCTATGTGCTGTTTGGGTATGATCAGAAGATGGGTTTTTGCTACAGGGTTTATATCTTTGAAGCACAAAAAACCATCGTCTTGCATGACTATATCGCTAGGTATCTGTGCGGAAGCTATCTTACAAAACAAGCACATCATTGAGTTCCTAGCAGTGCTCTGTATTGGTCACAAAAGTTGTTGTCGTCATTTTCTCTAGCTTTCATGGCTGTTCGGGGGTGTTCGTTTAGCTGACCTGTGAGCATGTACGGCACAGAGTAGCCCCAGTCGAGCTGCTTTTCTAGTGGCGCCATAAACTCTTCTATAAACTTCAACACAGGCATGAGTTTGTATTTTGGATTTTTCAAAAACCCTATGAGCAACTCCATAGGACAGTTGCCAGCTCCTCGTCCAAGTCCAGATATAGTCACATCCAACACACTCGCACCATATATCATAGCTTCTATAGTGTTGGCATAGGCTAGCTGGATATTGTTGTGTGTATGCACTCCTACTAGCTTGCCTGAAGCTTTGGCTACTTTCATATATTTGTTTGCTAGAGCACCTATCTGCTCTGGATAAAATGAACCAAAACTATCTACTAGATATATAATATCTACAGATGTTTTGCTCAAAACTTCCAGTGCTTCGTCTAGCTCATTGTTCATCACTTTTGATATTGCCATGATATTTATAGTGGTCTCGTAGCCCTTTTTGTGTGCATCTTCTATAAGCTCTATGGCTGCTGGTATCTGGTGTATATATGCCGCCACTCGCACCATATCTACTACTGAGTCTTTTTTGGGTTTTAGCTCCTCTTTGACTGTCCTGCCTATATCGCTCATGACTGCTATCTTTAAGCTAGTGTTGTTTTTGCCTACTATTTTTCGTATATCCTCCTCGGCACAGAAGTTCCACTTGCCAAACTCACTAGGGCTTTGGATAGTAGCAGAGTTGTTTTTGCCTATCTCCATATAATCCACTCCTGCTTTGATACAGGTGTCATATACTGCCTTGACAAACTTATCTTCAAACTGAAAATTGTTGACCAATCCGCCGTCTCTTATGGTGCAGTCAAACACCTTGACATCTTTTCTAGACATCATCATCGTTCCTATTTTATCCATCATTTTTCCTTGTCTATATATGCTAGTAGTTGGGCGAAAGAATTTTTGAAATCCTCCAGACCATTTGTCAGTAGTTCGTCCGATACTTTGTCTATATCTATACCTACTCTTTTGGATCTTATCACATCCATATACTCTTCGCACTGTTTTTTGGTGATTGTATCCAATGTTCGCTTAAACTTCTTTAAAACAAACGAATTTATAGCTGATAGCGGTGCGGTATTTACACTATGTGATAGCATGAGTTCAAAAATATAGTAGTATTGTGGCAGATAATCTTGCTTGACACCAGTAGATGCAAAAAGTGTCCGTATGTTTCGGTTGCCGTGTCTTTGTACTTCATAATAGCAGTTTGTAGCATTGACTACACCTATGCGGTCTTTTGGCATATGTTTGCAAATATCGTTGCAAACTCTGTCAAAACGACTCACAAACACAGAGACTACAGCTTTGGTTTCTTTGTCGCTTTTTGCCATACCTTTTGCTAGTGATACAGCACAATCACGAGCTTGTGTGGGACTAAATACCAAAGTAGCATTGATATTTACACCTCTACTAGCTAGTAGTTCCATAGCTACTATGCCCTGTGGAGTGGCTGGGACTTTTATCATAAGGTTTGGCACCTGTATGGCTTTGTGTAGTCTTGTCGCTTCATCTATAGTGGCATCTGTATCGTGGCAAAAGTTCGGATCAACCTCCAGCGATATATAGCCGTCATCTCTGTTTTCTTTGTATAGAGGATATAGTAGCTTTGCTGCAAATTTTATATCTTCTATAGCTATGGTTTCGTATATATCTTTGGTGCTTTTGTGTTTCAACGCTCTTATCTTCTCTTTGTATATATCGCTGCTTTGTATGCTAGAGGCAAATATAGTAGGGTTGGATGTAGCTCCGTGTATATTGCCACTATCTATCAAATTTTTGAACTCGTCTCGCAAAAAATCATGCTCTATAAAATCACACCATACTGTGAAATTTTGTTGTTTTAAACTCATATTTATCCTTTCGTGGTATTGTAGCGAAAAAAGTTTATGTTTGATAAAATTAAGCACAATATGATATAATAACAGATAAATATATTTCAAAAGAACAAAACATAAAACTAGAAAAATTAGAAAGCATACTTTTGTCAAAAAACGGCTCAAAAAAAAGTTTCCATTTGGCGATGAGGTGATAGTATACAAGGTAGCTGACAAGATGTTTGCTCTAGTGTCGTGGCTAGAAAATCCACTTCATCTAAATCTCAAGTGCGACCCAGACGATGCTATAGCATACCGTGATATATATGAGAGTATCACACCGGGGTATCATATGAACAAAAAACACTGGAACACTATATCTATAGATGGTGGTGTGCCAGATGAGGTGCTAGTCATGATGTTTGAGCCTATGGATACTATAAATACTGGCAACATAAACTCAGATATCACGATAAAAAAGATTCAAAAACTATGAAAAAAGCCATAGATATAGAAGACAAGCAAACTATAGGTCACCTCTAAAAACATCTAGCCATAGCTAAGTCTGTCACAGATGTTTTGTGGTGTTGAGATATTTGCCTAGCTCTTTTGCATAAAAATCTAGCTTTTTTTGTTGTTTGTTTGGACTGTCGTTTGTCAAAACTTCATCGCTTTCTAAGTCTATGATGGTCGCTCGAATATCTCGATTTTCTCCATATCTATCGATAATCTTTCCAAATGTCTCCAAAGAACCTGCAGCTTTGGCATCAAAAACACTGTCTGGGACTTGTCGTTGCTCTTTTTTGGTGTTTAATAAAGCTTCAAACAGATCATACTCTGGCATATGCTATCCTTTGAGTTATTATAACATAAAAATATAAAACAACAACTTGACAAATCTGTTTGTTTTATCTTATTTTGCTACAATAACTTCAACAAACAGGAGAAAGATATGAATATACTTGTATCGGCATTGGAAAAGTCCTCAAATATCCATCTAAAAGAGCTTATGAAACACCTCGATAGTAGCATAAAGTTTAGTGGTATATATAGCCGACAGCTAGGACATAGCGACTACGATACCACGGCTAACACTATCATGGGATTTGTAGATGCTTTGAAAAACTACAGATACCTTGCGAAACTCAACAACGATATGGTAGCCCTTGCCAAAGATGTAGATGTGGTATTGCTCATGGATAGCTCTGGGTTTAACTTGCCACTTGCCAAAAAGATACGAAAAGCATATCCGTCCAAAAAGATATATTATTATATTTTGCCTCAAGCATGGGTGTGGAAAAAGGGCAGGATACAAACTTTGCAAACCACTTGTGACAGGCTGTTTTCTATATTGCCGTTTGAGCCAGAACTTTATACAGACCAAGAGAAGATATCTTATGTGGGGCATCCGCTTCTTGACCAGATAGATAGATATTGTAGCAAATTGTCATCAAATAGCTCTATAGCATATATGCCCGGTAGTAGAAAAGCAGAGATAATCTCTCTTATGACAGTGTTTCGGCAAGTCGCCTGTGCTATGCCACAAAAAAGACATATACTAGTAGTGCCAGATAGCTTTGACGATGAGTTTGTGGCAAAATATTATGGCGATATATCTATGTTTGTGATAGAACACAACTCGAGAAAAGTTTTGAGTGAAGTGGAGTTTGCCTATATCTGTAGTGGCACAGCGACACTGGAAGCTGGTATCATAGGAGTGCCGTTTGCTCTGGTGTATATAGCAAAAAAGCTTGATATGTTTATAGCGAAGTTTTTTTTGAAGATACGATATATAGGACTTGTCAACATAATGTTTGACAAGTTAAATCAAACAAAATATCATAACGAATATCTACAAGAGGATGTCAATGTGGTAAATCTTTTAGACGAATACAAAAACACAAACAGACAGAAGTTTATAGGCAACTCAAAAATCTTGCGAAAATATCTAGGACACGGAAGTAGCGAAACAGTAGCCAGACAGATAAAAGAAGATACAAAGGACAACAGATGAACACGACCCAACTGATAGAGATACTCAAAGCAAATGACCTACTGCGTATCATAGATGAGCCACTCGATATATATTTGGAAATTCCTCATATAGCATATATAGAGGTCAAAAAGCCAGATAGTCGGGCATTGCTCTTTACTCACCCCATAGACAAAAAGCATAATAAAAAGTTTGATATACCAGTGCTGATGAATATATTTGGTTCACACAAAGCAGTGCGACTTCTCATAGGCGACATAGACAAAATATCTCAAGAGATTAGCGGACTACTCAAGCTTAAACCACCTGCTGGATTTATGGACAGGTTAAAGTTTGGCAAAAAGCTGTTTGATCTAAAATACCTGACACCCAAAAGGCTCAAAACCAAAGGTAAATGCCAAGAGATAGTCAAGATAAAAGATGATATAAACTTAGGCGATATACCAGTGCTAACTACTTGGGAGCAAGATGGCGGACCATTTATAACCACAGGTCAAGTATATACCACTTCGCTAGATGGAACTATGTCAAATGTGGGGCTGTATAGACTACAAATATATGACGACAAGACAGTAGGTTTGCACTGGCAAATACACAAAGACGCAAACCACTTTTTCCATGAATACAAAAAAGCAAAAAAGGCTATGCCAGTATCTATAGCTATAGGAGGCGATCCGCTGTATGTATGGTGTGCTCAAGCTCCACTACCTATAGGGATATTTGAGTTGCTATTGTATGGGTTTATCAAAAAACAAAATGCCAAGCTAGTCAAAAGTATCACCAACGATATATTTGTGCCACACGATGTAGATATGGTCATAGAGGGTTTTGTGGATACCTCCAAGATGAAAACAGAAGGACCATTTGGCGACCACACTGGGTATTATACTTTGCAAGAGCAGTATCCAGTGCTAGATGTCACAGCGATAACATATCAAAACTCTCCTACATTTACAGCTACAGTCGTAGGCAAACCGCCACTAGAAGACAGATATATGGGCTATGCGACTTCAAAGATATTTTTGCCACTGCTACAAACTACCGCTCCTGATATGATAGACTATTTTATGCCAGAAAATGGAGTATTTCACAACTTGATATTGGTCAAACTAGATCCAAAATACCCAAACCATAGCCAACAGATGATGCATGCTTTTTGGGGTGTGGGGCAGATGAGTTTCGTCAAACATGCCGTGTTTGTAGATAGCACAGCACCTAGCTTAGAAGATGGTGAAGCTATCACAAGATGGATACTGGATAGGTTTAGCCCAAAAAATATGCTCATAACAAGCGGTGTGCTAGATGCTCTAGATCACTCCAGCGAGCAGTTTGCTACTGGAGGTAAACTCGGAGTTGATGCTACTTGCGACAAAATAAAAAACAATTTTAAACCACAAGACGATGATATATTATATGAAAAGTTAAAGGTCAAAAACAAACAAATAGTCGCTTGTCGCCAGTTTGCCAAAGAGACAAAAAATCCTATAACCGTGCTAAAGATAGACAAGATACTGACAGCCAAAGAGATCATAGACGATATAAAGCAGATGAAAGATTGTTTCAAGATAGTCGTGCTGATAGATGACAAGAGAAACAACTTAGACTACCCATATATGCTAGTATGGCGAGTGGTAAACAATATAGATGCCCAAAGAGATATATACAATATAGATGGTGTCGTATATATAGATGCTACCAACAAGACAAATATAGATGGCTTTAGCAGACGATGGCCACACGATGTTCAGTGTAGCAAAGAGGTGTTGGATAACTTGCGACAAAGGGGTATCGTAGATATAGAGGATGATTTTGTCGAGGAATTTGCCCTATGACTAGAGCTTTGTTTTTAGATAGAGACGGTGTCATAAATATAGACAAACAATATTTATATAGAATAGAGGATTTTGAGTTTGTGGCTGATATATTTGATATTTGTAAGCTATTTTTGAGCCACGGATTTATCATAGTTGTCATCACAAACCAGTCAGGTATAGGGCGAGGCTATTATACGACACAAGATTTTGAGGTTTTAAATAGCTGGATGATAGAGCAGTTTGCCAAAAATGAGATAAAGATATCTTTGACATATTTTTGTCCGCATACTCCACAACAAAATTGTGCGTGCCGAAAACCCAAAACATATATGATAGATGAGGCAGTGAAAAAGTTTGATATAGATGTGGCTAACTCTGTGCTAATAGGCGACAAAGATAGTGATATAATGTGTGGTAAAAATGCTAAAATAGACACAACAATATATATAAACAAAGATACAAATAAAAATAGTGATATAAATATAGGGAGTTTTAAGGAGTTAAAACAAAAGCACAGCCATCTATGGAGCGGGTGACGCGACTCGAACGCGCGACAGTCTGCTTGGAAGGCAGAAGCTCTAGCCAACTGAGCTACACCCGCAAATAGATATGGTGGGTCATGAAGGACTCGAACCTTCGACCACTCGGTTATGAGCCGAGTGCTCTAACCAGCTGAGCTAATAACCCACAAGCTGTGTCGCATTTTATCAAAAAAAAATAAAAGTTTCTCACAAAAGCACGAATTTAGCAAAATTTAGCAAAAATGAGCAGTATTTTATCCTAAATAGGGTAGTTTAAGCTAAATAGGATAACATAGATAAAAAGGAGTTTTTATGGCTAGTAATATAGACTTGCTGACCTCGTTTAGAGACAACTGTGGATTTGGTCTGGTGTGTGATCTCAAAAACAGATACACAAACCAAAACTTAGAAGATGCGATAGGTTCACTATCTCGTATGATGCACCGTGGAGCAGTAGCCGCCGATGGTAAGTCTGCCGATGGTAGCGGACTTTTGCTCTCTATGCCACACGGATTTTTCGCCAAAGAGCTAAAAAAGCATGACATAGCTTTGCCGAAGATTTATGCTGTGGCCATGGTGTTTAGCTCTAGCGACAAACAGCTAGAGACCTTTGAAAAGCATTGCCAGGTAAATGGGTTAAAAGTGATACACACAAGACAAGTGCCTATAGATAGGTCGGTGCTAGGTCAAACAGCTTTGGAAAACTTGCCTACTATCTCACAGGTGTTTGTGACATCTAACTCTATAAACTCTTATAACAGATTTGAAGCTATGTTGTATTTAACTAGAAAAGAGTGCGAACACGAGCTAAAAGAGACGGAGGAGTTTTATATAGCATCGTTTTCAAACAAGGTCATATCGTATAAAGGTTTGGTCATGCCTACGACTATTAAACTTTTTTACAAAGACCTACAAGACAAGGAGTTCAAGATAAGTTTCGCACTTTTTCATCAAAGATTTTCTACAAATACTTTGCCAAAATGGCGACTGGCTCAACCATTTAGAACAGTAGCACACAATGGCGAGATAAACTCTATCGAGGCAAACAGATTTAGCACCAAGATCAAGCAAGAACACCTAAAAAGTAAAGTATTTACACAAGAAGAGATCAAACGAATATTGCCAATCCTTCAAGATGGTACAAGTGATAGTGCTAGTTTGGACAATATGTTTGAGTTTATCATCGCAAATGGTGTTGATTTTTTCAAAGCAAGCCGTGCTTTAGTGCCGGCACCTTGGCAAAACTCACCACATATGGATCCACAACTTAGGGCATTTTATGAGTATATGTCTACTTGCTTTGAAGCATGGGACGGTCCGGCGGCGGTGAGCTTGACAGATGGCAACTATATAGGATGCTTGATAGACAGAAATGGCTTGCGACCTAGCAAATATATTATCACAAAAGATGATAGATTTTTCATCACTAGTGAATACGGCACTATAGATATAGACGAAAACAATATCTTGCAACGAGACAAGTTGAAGTCAGGACAGATGATAGCTGTAGATCTACAGCATGGCAAAGTGTTGAAAGACGATGATATAAACAACTATCTCAAAAACTCACAAGACTACTCAAGCTGGCTTGTCAAAGATATGGTATATCTACAAGAGCATATAGACGAATCGTTTGTCAATTTTGCCGACTATCGGTTTGATGATATTGCTGCTAAACAAAACTACTTCAATATCACTCACGAGGTGATCACACAGATGATAGAACCTATGGCAAATGAAGGCAAAGAACCCACCGCTTCTATGGGCGATGATACTCCGCTTGGGTGTTTTAGCACTCATCATAGAAACTTCACAGACTTTTTCAGGCAAAAGTTTGCACAAGTTACAAATCCGCCCATAGACCCATATAGAGAAAAAGTTGTGATGAGTCTAAACACAGGTTTCGGACAGATACACAACATACTACAAGAGTGTGAAAGTTTCGCCAAACGACTCAAAGTGACTAGCCCAATACTTATGAAAGAAAAGATTGATGTGTTGCTAAGCTATGGCGATACAAAAGGTAAAAAATACGACAAATACTATAGATATAGGATATATAGCACTACTTTTGAAGTTGGTCTCAAGGCATCGCTCGAAAAACTTTATCAAAAGATAAGACACGATATATCAAAAGATGGTATCAAAATATTGGTGCTAGATGACAGAGCATTGTCAAAAAATGTTATGGTTATACCTATGGCTATGGCAGTAGGATATATAAATCAAAATCTGACAAACGATGGTCTAAGAAGTGATATGTCTATACTGGTCGTCAGTGGCGAAGTATATGATCCACATAGCTGTGCGGTGATGATAGCATTTGGTGCTACGGCGATATATCCATATCTCCTATACGGCACGATAGTGGCATCAAATAAAAGACGAAAGATAGACAAGACCACCACCACAACACAGCTCAAAAATACACACAAAGCACTAGGTGCTGGGCTGATGAAAATCATGTCAAAGATGGGTATAGCTACTGTGGCATCGTATAGACACTCTTCGCTTTTTGATACGATAGGGCTAAGCGATGATATAAATCAAACCTGTTTTAGTGATGCTAGAAGTGATATTTGTGGGCTATGTTTTGATGATATAGAACATCGACTGAAAAACTCCTCTCAAGATGCTTTTGGTTCAAACCACACTAACTATGCTTTGAGGTTCGGCGGAGTTTATAAATACTTGCACGATGGCGAATACCACGACTTCTCGCCACAATTTACAAAAGCTATAAACCAGACAAATGATCTAGCACAGATGAAAGAGATGATAGAGACCAGAGACAAAAAGTTTATCCGTGATTTTTTCGAGTTAAAAAGCGACAAAAAGCCTATAAGTATAGACAAAGTCGAACCACAAGAAGAGATATTTAAAAGATTTGATGCGGCAGCGATGAGTTGTGGCTCTATATCTATAGAAGCACACGAAGCCATAGCTACTGCTATGAATCAAATAGGAGCCAAAAGCAACTCAGGAGAGGGTGGCGAAGATCCAAAAAGATTTAAGACAAACAAAAATTCTAAGATAAAACAGATAGCTAGTGGTAGATTTGGAGTAACACCAGCATATCTGCGAAGTGCCGAGGAGCTACAGATCAAAGTAGCCCAAGGAGCGAAACCAGGAGAGGGCGGACAGCTCCCTGGCTCAAAGGTTAGCCGTATGATAGCGACACTGAGACATACGACTGCTGGAGTTACACTCATATCGCCACCACCACACCACGATATATATAGTATAGAAGATTTATCACAGCTCATATTTGACCTAAAACAGGTAAATCCATATGCGAAGATCACGGTCAAGCTAGTCTCAACTTTGGGGGTCGGCACTATAGCAGCAGGAGTAGCCAAAGCATATGCTGACAAGATAATCATATCTGGTAGTGACGGTGGCACAGGAGCGGCACCACTGACATCTATCAAACATACAGGCAATCCGTGGGAGATGGGTCTAAGCGAAGCACACAATGCCCTAAAAGCAAACGACCTGCGAAAATTTGTCACACTACAGACAGACGGCGGGTTAAAAAGCGGTATAGATATAGTCAAAGCATCTATGCTAGGAGCTGAGAGTTTTGGATTTGGCACTACTATGCTGACTATACTAGGGTGTAAGATATTACGGATATGCCATACAAACAAATGTAGTGTAGGAGTGGCGACACAAGACAAAAGCTTGAGAGAACACTTCAAAGGCGATGTCAAAAAGATAGTGAACTATTTTGAGTTTGTAGCACAAGATATTAGGACTATACTAGCAAAACTAGGATATAGTAGTTTAGAGCAAATAGTAGGACGAACCGACCTTTTATCCGTGATAGACGATGAGTTTGCAAAAAAGTTTGACTTCCAAAATATCTTGCGAAAAATAGACGGCATAGATAGTTGCCAGTTTGACACCAACGAACCGTTTGACAAACATGTTATGGAGAAAAAACTTCTCAAGACTTTGCTGCCAACCATCAACAATCCCAAAAATAAAATATCGCTAGATATAGATATAAACAATACAAACAGAAGTTTCGGTGCTTTGATATCAGGCAAGATAGCCGAACTTTATGGTGACAAAGGACTCAAAAACGACACAATACGACTAAATATAAGCGGAGTTGCTGGTCAGTCGTTTGGTGTGTTTCTAAGTCGTGGTATCAAGCTCGTACTCAACGGAGTAGCAAACGACTATGTAGGCAAAGGTATGAGCGGAGGCAAGATCATCATCAAATCCAAACTCCAAGGCGAACAAAACTCAAGTGCTGGCAACACTTGTCTATATGGAGCTACGGGAGGACTGCTATATGTGAGAGCTGGTGTGGGTGAGCGGTTTGCTGTGCGAAACTCTGGAGCTATTGCTATAGTAGAAGGCACAGGAGACAATGCTTGTGAATATATGACAGGTGGTATCGTAGTGGTGCTAGGTGAGACTGGTATAAACTTCGGTGCTGGTATGACTGGTGGTGTGGCATTTGTCTATGATGAGTTTAGAAGTTTTATGGACAATTTGAACCAAGAGTTAGTAGAAGCGGTGAGGATAGATACAGATGAGTCTGAAACTCAAAAGATATATCTAAAAAAACTTTTGATAAACTATATCAAAGAGACAGACTCAACAAAAGCCAAAGATATACTAGCAAACTATAGAGCGATGATAAGAAACTTTTGGATGATAAAACCAAAAGATATGATAGAACTACCACTAAGTCCAGTGGAAGGAGAATAGATATGCTTCAATTTACAAAGATACAAAGAGACGACCAAAACAAAAGAGGAGTGATGAATCGTATCAAGGATTTTGATGAGGTTTATGAAAAATTTGACACTATCAAAGTAGCACAACAAGCTAGCCGTTGTATGCAATGTGGCGATCCCTATTGTCATACCGGATGTCCGCTACACAACATAATCCCCGCATGGCTTCGGCAGATAGCCTATGATGACTTGGAGCTAGGATTTGATATATCAAATGAAACTTCGCCATTTCCTGAAGTTTTGGGACGAATATGTCCTCAAGATGTGCTGTGTGAGGGTGCTTGTAGTCTCAACGACACTCACAAAGCCGTCTCTATAGGTTCGGTTGAGCGATATATCAGCGACACAGGACTAGATAGCGGACTTAAGCCCAAATTTGCTACAAAAAAGATAGGCAAAAAAGTAGCCATAGTAGGTAGTGGTCCTGCTGGGCTTAGCTGTGCTACGTTTTTGCTACGAGCTGGTATAGATGTAGTCATATACGAAAGAGCGAAAACCCCCGGAGGACTGCTGACATATGGCATACCTGGATTTAAACTAGATAAAAAGATCATAAACAGACGAATACAACTCTTAAAAGAGGTAGGACTGACTATAAAAACTAGCTGTGAAGTGGGTGTAGATGTAGGGCTGGATAGTTTGCGAAAAGATTTCGATGCTCTGTTTTTGTCTATAGGAGCGACCAAAGGAAACAGAGCAAATATAGCAGGCGAAAAAAACTCAAATGTCTATCTAGCTATGGAGTTTTTGGTATCGGTGCAAAAGATATTAAACAAAGAAAAAGTAGATAAGATTATAGACACCAAAGGCAAAAACGTAGTAGTCATAGGTGGTGGTGATACTGCTATGGATTGTCTAAGAGTCGCTATAAGACAAGGGGCTAGCTCTGTGAAATGTCTGTATAGACGAACAGAAAAAAGTATGCCCGGAAGCAAAAAGGAAGTAGCAAATGCCAAAGAGGAGGGAGTGGAGTTTGTATTTAACACCACACCCAAAGAGATATTTGATGACAAAATCAAACTACAAAAGACCAAAGAGACAAACGGTAAATTGGTAGTGATAAAAGATAGCGAGTATGAACTAGATGCCGATATAGTTATACTAGCTTTGGGTTTCTCTCAAGAGTTGCCAAAGTTTTTGACAGATACAGATATAAAGCTAGACAAATACAGTGGTGTAGTAGTAGATGAAGCTCAACAAACATCGCTAGATGGAGTATATGCAGGTGGCGATATGACTAGAGGAGCACATCTGGCAGTGACTGCTACAAATGATGGCAAGATAGCTGCCAAAAATATAAAAGAGAGGTTTAAAAAATGTTAAAAAGATTATCTGTGTTGTTGCTAGTGTTTGTTTGCGTAGCACATGCAAACGAAAATATACTGCTAGAAGATAGGTTAAAAGATTTTGAATATGACAAAGAAAAGATAGAACAAGACGGCACAAAAGAGAGCTGGAGCTGGATAAATCCTATAGGTCTAAGCTATGTTAAAAATGAAAATGAATTTGTGGAAAACGAGTTTTTTCGTGTCTCTATAGATCAGCCTGTGTTTAAGTTTGGAGGGATCTACAATGCCATACGATATGCCGGAGTAAATGAAAAATACAAACACCTAAACCACAAAATACAAAAGATTATGATGATAAAAGATGCATACAAAACTTTGATAAACTTGCGAACTATAGATATAAATATCGTCAAACAATCGTTGCTAATAGAAAACAAAAAGATAACCACAGACCAAATCATGCAAGAATACAAAGCGGGACTGAGCAGTATTCAAAAGCTCAACAACGAAGCCGTGGAGCTAAATCAACTCAAGATAGCCAGAGTGGATATGAAAGCTCAAAAAGACCTACTGCTAGACAACTTCAAAAAGATATCAGACAAAGATTACAAAACTTTCACACTACCAGTGTTGGAGTTAAAAACAAAAGATATAAAACTACAAGACAACCTGTATATAAAAAGATCGCTAGAACAACAAGAGCGACTAAGATATCTAAAAAACCTAACTATCACAAAGTATCTGCCTACAGTTAGTTTGACTTATGATTATCAAGATGACAGGATACATGATATTCAGACAAATACAAAAGGTTTCAAGGTAACTATGCCGCTAAATATCACATTTTGGGCAGACACACAAAGTGCCAAGCTATCGTATTTGCGAGCAAAGATAGCATCTACACAAGAGAAAAAGATACAACAACGATATCAAGATAGGACGATAAGAAAGATCAAGCTACTAGAGGAAAAGATTTTGACACAAGAGTCCAACTATAAGTTTTTTGAAAAACTATACAACGATATCAAGATAGAAAAAAATGCTGGATTTAAGTCAGTAGATGATGTCACAGTGCTAGAAAACTCGACACAGGCACAAAAGCTAAGCTGGGAGGTTTATAAACTAGAAAAACAGATAGAACTACTAGAGTTATATGCCACCTATGAACTTCTCTAGCTATTTTCACGACTGGCTTTTTGATAAATATGGCTACTATCAAAAGCCATATGATATAGGCAAGGCTGGCGACTTTTACACTGCGGTTAGCACATCACAGTTTTTTGGTGGAGTGATAGCAAACAAAATTATAAGCACCATAGAGCAAGGTATATTGGACAAGCAGACCACCATAGTAGATATAGGAGCTCACAGGGGCTATCTACTAGCAGATATAATCCAGTTTATATACACGTTAAAACCAAAGCTACTAAAGAGTTTGAAATTTTTGATAATAGAACAAAACAGATCTATGCTACAGGCACAAAGATCATATATGAAACAAAGTTTCGGCGATGAGATAGATATAAGTTTCGCAGATAGTTTAGATGAGATAAGTTGCTCTAGTGCTTTTGTGGTAGCAAATGAGTTGTTTGATACATTTGATTGTGAGATGGTATGGACAGATAAACAAAACAACCTAAAAAAAGCGATAGTCCAAGAGCATAAGATAAAGTTTGTAGATATGGGCAAAAAAGAGAGATACTTGAAAAATATTTGTGAAAGATACAGCATAACCAAAGGTGAAGTGTCGCTGGGGTTTGAGGAGTTTGCTGGTGCTTTGCGAAAAAGTTTTGACAGGTTTGAGTTTGTGGCGTTTGATTATGGCGAGTATCATCATAGACAAGATTTTTCGTGTAGGATATATAGCCGACACAAAGTGCTGCCGATATTTCATGACGGCATACAGCTGCAGAACTTTTATCAAAACAGTGATATTACATACGATGTGTGTTTCGCCCATCTAGTAGATAGTTTCGAAAGTTGCGGCATACAAAAGTTAGCCTATCAAACACAGCTACAAGCCTTGGTAGAGTTTGGGCTGGTTGAGTTGCTAGAGATGCTGAAAAACAACACAGACCACAAAATATATCAGCAATATATCAGCAAAATAAAACCACTCATAGACCCAGCACAGATGGGTGAAAGATTTAAGATGGTGCATTTTCGATATAAAAACGGATAATTTGAGATAGTTTAATATGATTTTGATATAATACTACTTATTTTAAAAAAAGGAAGAGAAGTGTTAGAAGGAATAGTTAGAGATAGTATTGTAAAACAAGCTACAAAACAGTTTAGACGAGATGGTTATCTAATAGCAAACATTTACGGCAAAGGATTGCCAAACATAAATGCAGCATTTAAGACCAATGATTTCATAAGATTTATGAAAAACAAAGAGGAGCTGGCTTTTGATGTCAAAGTCGGCAAGGATACTAAAAAAGTAGTGATACAAGAGTATCAAAAGCACCCAGTAAATAGCGACTTGCTACATGTGGATATGATGATAGTCCAAGATGATGTACCAGCATACTACAAAGTCCCTGTGACAGTAGATGGTATACCAAAGGGTCTCAAAAACAAAGGAATATTTGTATTTCATAGAAAACGAGTGAAAGTAAAGGCACTATATAAAGACTTGCCAAAATCATTTCATATAAGCATAGATGAGCTAGATACAGGCGACAATGTGCTAGTGCGAGACCTAGATATGCCAGATAAAGTCTCTTGCTTTTTGGACCCACGAGTGCCAGTGGTAGGTGTGATCAAGGCAAAATAGTGTATCTCATAGCAGGACTTGGCAATCCGGGTGAGCATTATAAACACAGCCGTCACAACATAGGCTTCTTGATGATAGACCAACTCATCAAGTTAGCCAAGGTTGAGCAAAACTTTCAAAATAAATTTAAAGCTCTGTTTATAAAAGACAAAGATAAAATATATATCAAACCACAAACATATATGAATAAAAGCGGACAATCTGTTACGATGACAAAAGATTATTATGATATTGATCCAGCTAGCATAGTAGTGATACACGACGATATTGACCTACCCTTTGGAGCTATACGACTAAAAATAGGAGGCGGACACGGCGGACACAATGGCCTAAGGAGCATAGACGAGCGTATAGGAGCTGACTATATGCGAGTGCGAATAGGTGTAGGTGAGACTACAAAAGCCGAAAATACTTCGACTTTTGTGTTATCCAACTTTCCTGACTCCCAAATCAACGAATTTGACGATATAGCTATACATATACACGAGTGCTTGAACTATTGGTTTGACACAAAGGATATAGATAAGACAAAGTCACTTTATACCAAAAAAGTTGCTTTATTGTGAGCTTGGCATTTCGTTATATAGGACTAAAATATCTCCGCTCTTTTTTGTTGATATTTGGTAGTTTGTTGATATTTTTTCTAAGTATAGATATCATGGGCAACTTTGGCGACCTACCATCGTCTGCTAGTCTCAAGGTGCTGTTTTTGATAAACAGTGCATATTATCAGATGACCATCATAGTCCCACTGGCACTACTCTTTGGGTTTGTTTTGTTTGTGATAAACCTCATCAAAAACAATATTTTCACCGCTATTTATTCTGTAGGATTGTCCAAACGACAGCTTATAGCTCCTGTGTTGGTTGTGGTATTTGTGGTGACAACTCTCATGACGATAGCCCAAAGCACTAAGCTAGCCTATGCGGAGGATAGCAAAAAACAGATACTTAAAGGCACGTATTTTGACAATCAAAAGCAAAATCTTTTTCTAAAATACAACGAATTTTTTGTATTTTTTGGAGAGCTTCGACCCATACTAAAAACAGCAAAAGATATAAAGATATTTAAGATAGTAGAAAACAAACTTATATATGAGATAGAAGCGAAAACTGCCACATACGAGGACAATGCATGGAGACTTCACGACACTAGGACGATACAGACAGACAAAAGCGGTGCTTTGAATATATCCAAAGAGACCAGCAAGATATTGTTAAGCGGATTTAAGCCTAAAATTATGGACAAGGTATATGATGAGAAAAATATATACTCCATAACCGATGCCATAGATACATATAACATATTGAAAACACAAAATATAGACACGAGTAGTATAAGGGCTTCGTTTTATTGGACTGCTGTGTTGCCATTTTTTGTGTTGGGTGGAGTATTGCTCATATTTAGCTATATTTCTACCAATGCCAGATTTTTTGACCACAACAGATTTACACTGAGCTCCATAGGGTTTTCGCTGTTTTTGTGGGGAGTGTTGTTTTTTCTGTATAAGCTCTCAAATAGTGCTACTATATCGCCTGAGTTTTCTATGTTGGTGCCGTTTGTGATCATCAATATCGTAGCTATATGGACCTATGCACAAAGACGAGGCAACCTATGATAGAAAGTTTTGGTATCACTATCATCAAAGAAAGCTTTGATAAAAAGAAAATACTGTTATGTAAGTCTGCTACAAGCTACACAAAATGGGGCTTCGTGAAAGGCAAAGCAAAAAAAGATGAGATACCCAAACACACAGCTATGAGAGAGTTTCAAGAAGAGACCGGCATAACTATAGACTATAAGCAGTTGCGAGATATATATCTAGCGACTTATGACGACAAAAATATAGGTATATACCTAGTCTATATGGACGATATAGGTGATATAGAAAAGTATTTCAAAAAAGATAAGTTAAAATCCAAATTTATGGATATGGAAAACAGCGAAGTGGGTTTTTTTGATATAGACGAGCTACCACCTATAAAAGAGAAACAAAAAGAGATTATAAGACAAATAAGGAGTGCCATATGAGTGCGACGACACGAGTGCTAGAAGCGATAGAAGAGATAAAAAAAGGCAATATGATCATAATGCTGGACGATGAAAACAGAGAAAATGAGGGAGACTTAGTATATGCTGGGACATTTAGCACACCCCAAAAGGTAAACTTCCTAGCTACTCATGCCAAAGGTTTGATATGTGTCTCTGTGCCATCTAGCACAGCAAATAGGCTGCGACTAAATCCTATGGTGGTGGACAATGACTCATCATATCAGACTGCATTTACTGTATCTGTGGATTGTCGGTCTGCTACAACAGGTATAAGTGCCAAAGAGCGAGATGATACTATCAAGATATTGTCAAGCACCCAAAGCAAAGCGGAGCAACTAGTGCGACCGGGACATATATTTCCTCTCATAGCAAAAGATGGCGGAGTGCTAGAGCGGACAGGACACACAGAGGGTTCTGTAGATATATGCAAGATAGCGGGTATCAAAGAAGAAGCGGTGATATGTGAGATCATGAAAGAAGATGGCACTATGGCTAGACGAGATGACTTGGATATATTTGCACAAAAACACAACCTAAAGCAGCTTTATATATCGGATATCGTGTCATATAGGCTAGCAAACGAGTCGCTAGTGTCGTTAATAGATGAAAAAACAGATGAGTTTTTCGGGCAACTGGCAACTATAAAAGAGTTTGAAGACCATCTAGGCAACCACCACAAAGCTGTCGTGTTTGGCGAACAAAAAGATATCACAAATGTGCGATTTCACCCTATGTCGTATGATATAAATATGCTCAAAGATAAACAGAAGTTTGACTATATGACAAATAGTATAAGATACTTACAGACAAACTCTGGTGTGCTTGTGTTTATGGATCATAACCAACAAGCCATAGATACCAAAAAAGAGTTTGGTATAGGAGCTGGTATATTAAAAAAGCTAAATATAGTAAATATCAATCTACTAGTCAGTCAAAAAGTGGAGCATATATTTCAAGCGATACAAGGGTTTGATATAGTTATACATGAAGAAATCGTCATAAAATAATCTACAAATATGCTTTTATATATCCACATACCATTTTGTGATAGCAAGTGTTATTATTGTGATTTTAATTCATATTCAAATATAAACCATCTAAAAGAGCACTATATGAAAATGTTGTGTCTTGAGCTAAAGCAAAAGACAAAAGCATATAATATATCAAAGTTTGAGACGATATTTATAGGTGGTGGCACTCCTAGCTGTGTGTCGGCACTGCTGTATCGCCCTATATTTAAGCTACTTGAGGACTATATAGACGATAGCACAGAGAGGACCACAGAAGCCAATCCAAACACCGCTACGAAGCAGTGGCTAAAAGATATGCGAGATATGGGAGTAAATAGACTAAGCCTAGGAGTGCAAAGTTTGAGAGAAAATAAGCTAAAATATCTAGGTAGAACTCACGACAGACAGACCGCCACCAAAGCTATAGAAGATGCCACAAAAGTAGGCTACGACAATATCAACTGTGATATCATATACAATGTCGCCGGCGATACGGCAGACAATCTACAAAACGATATAAAAGATATGCTAAAGCTTGACATATCACATATCAGCACATATAGCTTGACTATAGAAAGCGGGACACCATTTGCTAAAAGATCTATCAAAGCACAAGATGACAAAGACAAAATAGTCTACGATATATTGACAGATGGCGGATTTGTCCCATACGAAGTATCGGCATGGGCAAAAAACTCAAGATATATCTGCCGACACAACTTAGGCTACTGGCAGCATAAACCATATGTAGGTATAGGAGCTGGAGCGGTGGGTTGTGTAGATGGCAGACGATACAAAAATCTCACTAGTGTGAGCAGATACATAGATGACCCAAACAGAGCTGGAGATATAGAAAATTTATCAAAAGATGATATAATCACAGAAAAAACTATGCTAGGGCTTCGCTCTATAGTCGGATGCGACATAGACATATTTAGTCCAAAACAAAGCGAAAAGATAGCCCAGCTAGTCCATAGTGGCAAGCTGATACAAAAAAAAGGCAAGATATTCAACCACGACTATATGATAGCCGATGAGTTGTGTCTGTATCTGTTGTGATAGGATTATAAAGTGATAACATTTTTGGACGATGACAAGAGTATAAAATATATTGATATACACACCGATATATCACAAGATATAGCATATATAGGTAGTCTGTCAAAGCAGATAAATTTTTTGGATATAGTGGCAAACTACAAACGAAATATCCCTATGGTGATATACGACAAGACAAACAAAACTTTGGAAAACTATATATTATCAAATACCAGATATTTGGATACTACATTTGATATGCTGTTTTGGACTAGTGGCACTACTGGACTACCTGTAGGAGAATATAAAACAGCGGACAATATCACTCAAGAAGTAGCGACTCTAAAAGAACTTTTGAAAGGTTTTTGTATAGACAATATAGTCGTCACAGTGGCATTTGTGCATATATATGGCGCTATATTGGGTTTGTTTTATGGCTATCTAAACGACATAAATATACAGATAAGAGAACACTTTCTGCCCTTTGATCTGCTAGATAGTATAGAGCCAAACAGTATGGTAGTGACGACTCCTATGTATATAGAAACTTTAGTAAAGATAGATACCAAACAAAAGTTTGTAGATACCGTATTTGTCTGCTCTACAGCTCCACTATGTGAAAAGATAGCCAAAAAATTTATAGATAAATACGACACGACTATATTGAGTTTGTTTGGTTCGACTGAAACTGGCGGTATAGCATATAAGTTTGATGATGACAAGCTATGGAGTGTGCTAGACAAAGTGGATATAAGACAAGACAGCGACAATCTTATGTCGGTTTGCTCGCCATATCTATCACAAAAGATTTTTGATGGTGGTATCAAGGAGACAGATAAATACTACAAGACATTTGACTATATAGACAAACTAGACGACAAGTTTGAGCTACTAGGACGACAGTCAAGTATATTTAAGATAGCAGGCAAACGATACTCCACAGCACAGATAGGAAATATACTCAAAACTATGGACGGCATACAGGAGTGTATAGTATCAGTAGATGATAGGGGTGATATAAAGTGTCTCATCCAATCACAGACAAGATATAGCAAAAGTGAGATAACGAAACAGATACGAGAAAATATGACAAATCTAAAGTTAAAAATAGATGTAGATTATGTAAGTATAACCACAACTCAAACAGGCAAAAAGATAGTCACAAAAGTTTAGCTCAATCTATACCACAAAGAAGCAAGAAAATATTTCTACGAGAGGGCTTGTTTCTTGTGTCTAGTTTTTGATGGTTTCATCTACTGATCACAAACTATACCACAATCATACAGCGGTGCGGTCTCGTGACAGAGCCCTCCTACTTCGAGTGAATTTAAGATATATGCATCTGTAGCTATGAGGTGGTTTGCTGATTGGGCTTTGGTAGCAGTGATGACTACAGTTCCTGAGTTTCGTAGATTTATATTTCCGTTGTTGTCTACAGTAGCTATATTGTCGTCGCTAGACTTGTATGTGATAGCACCGTCCCCGCCAGCTCCTACGAGTGCCGCTTGCTCTTGGAAAGCTGGATCGGTATAATTTTTATCTATTGAGGTGATATTGAAAGCTATGGTTTGTGGAGCTCTGACTACATGCAAAGTGTAGCTGTCGATTTGTGGCAATATACCACCGTCTGGAGTAACTACAGCAGCCTTGGTAGCTGTGATGACTGTCACTCCTACTTTCAGTGCCGTAGCTGTGCCAGTATCGCTATCTATACTGGCTACACTTGGGTCAGATGAGACATAACTCACGGTGCCGTTGCCCTCGCCATCTGTAGCTGTTTGTGTGAAATTATTTCCAAACTCCACAACTCCATCGGCTCCTGCATCAAAAGCTTTTTGCAATCCTTCTATAGCTGCATCTCTGATACCCGGATCTTCGGCATTTGATATCTCACATCCTGTAAATGCTATCATGGCTACCAACAATAGTCCCATAGTCAAGCCTAGTCTTATACTATTCATATATTTTCCTTTTTGTTCTGTTTTTTATCTATTCTTGGTTTTGTCAAAATTTGTACACAGCTCCTACGAGCATTCCCGGTCCAGTGGTTGTCTCACTACATGCATCTAGATCGTTGTATTTTTTCTCGCCAAATAGATATGCGACATCTATAGACAACTGCCCAAAAAGACTCCATCTGTTGTCTATGTGCCATGCTGTATTTAGTCCAGCTGGTATCACGATACCGCTTTGTCTGTAGTTGTTGACAAAAGGCTCTACAGCACTAGCAGTGATAGATTTGTGTTGTATTCCCAAAAATGGTGCGATATATAGTTTGCTAGGTATAATATAGTTGCGGCTTTCATAAGATACACCGATGACCGTCACTGTCGTGTCTTTGAGCCATTTTCTGCCTTCTAGCTTGTGAGCAGCTCCACTATATCTCGCTATATGAGGAGTGATGTATCCGTTGCTAGGAGTATAGATATTTACCTTTTTTAAAATATTTTTCAAGCTTAGATTTATACCCACAGACAAGCCGTAGTTTATGGGGTCAGATGATATATTGAATCCGCCCATTCGTTTGAAGTCAAAATAGCTCACTCCCACAGCTGCATATACCTCTTGGACGATATTTTTGTCGTTGTCTGTGGCTTCTTCTTTGTCTCGTTTTGTTTGCTGTCGTATCTTGTCTTGGCTTTTGTCGTTTGCTTGTTGTTTTTCTCTAGCTTCTTTGCGAATTTTATCTAGCTTCTCTTTTCTCTCTTGTTTTTTGTCGTTGTATACTTTTTTTGCCTTGCCTTGCTTCTCTTTTTTTGCTTTGAGTTCTTCTCTTTTTTTGTCTCGCTTCTCTTTTTTTGCTTTGAGTTCTTCTCTTTTTTTGTCTCGCTTCTCTTTTTTTGCTAGTTTTTTTGCCTTGTTTTCTTTTTGCTTCTCTTTTTTTGCTAGTTTTTTTGCCTTTGCTCTTTCTCTTATTTTGGTTAGCTCTTGTATTCTCGCCGTCTCTATTGCATTTTCTTCTTTTTTGATTTTGTCTAACTTTTGTTTGTGAGCTAGTTTTTTTGCTTTGATTTCTGCTAAAAGTTTTACCAGTTCTTTTGATCTAGCTACTTCCCGCACTTTTTCTTCATCTTTGAGCTTTGCTAGCCACTCCTTGTCTGTGAGTTTTTTTGTAGTTTTGCTCTTTTGAACTCCGTGTGTATGCTTGCGATATTTTGAAAATAGTTTTTTGTTTTTCCATTTTTTACATATATCAAAAAGTTCCTTTTTTTCATAACACATCACAAATACATCTTTTTCGATATCACATTTTTTTGTATCGTTGTTTTTGGATCTGTTTTTGTCAAGGCAGCTTTTGTATTTTTTTTCTGCTCTTGAACAATTTGTCGTAGCGATAGATCTACATATATCGGTGCTTTTGCACTCCAAGTAGCTTGTTTTGTCTTTTTCGCACTTTTTTGTATCTTTGTTGGACACCATACATTTTTCATAGGTTTTTTCATGCACTTTACAGGTAGATGCATATGCACCACTGGCTACCAAAAGGCACAAAAGCCCCAATATTCTCACCATAAGATATATCCTTTTTATTTTTATCTAGGATTATACTAAAAAGAACTTAAAAAAACTCAAAAACGGGGGGCGGGGGGGGGTAAATTTGTCTCAAATCATCGTTCAAAATCTATAAGCAAACCCAATCAACCCACCAGGTCCTGTCCTAGTGGTGGGATCTGCTTGCCACTCGCCGTACCGCTTTTCGCCACTTAGATAGATAGTGTCTATAGATATTTGAACAAAAATATTGAAGCTATTTGACACACTTGCCCCTAAGTTTATACCCAGTGGCACGACTATGCCTCTCTGATAGTAGTCGTGTTTGTAGGTTGGACCTGCTTTGGCTTCTATTTTTTTGTGTTTTAGTCCTATAAATGGAGCAAAATATATCGTTTCTTTTTTTGTAAATTTGTATCTAGCTTCGATGTTGATGCCATACGATGATATGATAGTGTCTTGAAGCCAAACTTGATTTTGAAGTATAAATTTGGCTCCACTATATCGTGATACATAGGTGCTGACATACAAGCCTCTGGCTGCTTTTGTGTCAAATATCTTTGGCAAAGAAAAGTTAAGTCCTACAGATCCACCCCATGAAGCTATGGCTTGATTTAGTTCGTATCCGGCTATTTGTTGAATCTCAAAGTAGCTAAACCCGCCTGCGACATATAGTTCGTGGCTGTTTCGTTTTGGTTGTTGTTTTTGTTTTGTGGCATGTTGTTTTTTTGATACAATCTTTTGTTGTCTTGTCAGTTTTTTTGAGACAGTTTTTGTCTGTTTGGGTTTAAAGTTTTGAGTTTTTTCTCTTTTGGTTGGATGATTTTGGATCTGTTTTGGTTTTGGTTTTTTAGCGAGCCACTTTTTGGATATAAACATCGGCTGTCTTGGTATTGATTTTTTTGCTTTTGATTTTTTTGTCTGTTTTGGGTTTTTGGTGGATTGTTTTTTTGAAACAATCTTTTTCTGTTTTCTGTTTTCTGTTTTCTGTTTTTTCACTTCTATGCTTTGGGTTGGCTTCGGTATTGGTAGAGATTGTTTTTGGATCTGTTGTGGGTTTAGAGCCAGACTTTGTTTGGGCATCTTCGCTTTGATGCTAGGAGCTGGCGGTGTCCATACTGCTGGTTTGGTTGATTTGGTTTTGCTATTGTTTGTGGAGTTGTTCTTGAGTTTGTTTTCGCTACATTTTAGATATTTTGTCTTGAGTGATTTGCATTTTTGGACTTTGTCTTGTAGAAGAAGGCATTTGACATATTTTTTTTGTGTCACTTGGCAACTATCGGCAAACATACCGATAGGTAGCAAAACAACTACAAATAATCTCATAATACTAGTCATACCAACCTTTCAGGGTTATGATACCATAACTTCCTGAAAGTTAGTCCAGTATGTCAAAATATAGAGCTATCTACTCACATGTTTGACCATCGCAATCATATATAGGTGATGTTTCCAGACAAAATGTTTTTGGTACAGTGAGAGTATAACTATCGTCCGCATCTTCATATCTTGGGTCATTTGTGCTAGCTGTGATAGTACAAGTTCCCGTACCTACTATCGTGACATCTCCCGCTGTATCTACAGTAGCCACATTTGAATCGTTGCTGTCATATGCATACACAGGACCTACTGGTGTCGCTGGCTGACTATATACATTGTCGCCCATAGTTGCTGTCTTTGGTACTCCTGCTTCTACTACTACTACTGCTTTGGTTACGGTCAGGATATAGCTATCTGTATTTTTTTTGTAGTTATTTTGGTTTAGAGTAGCTTTTATTTTACATGTCCCACCACCTTTTATAGTTACATTTCCTGTAGCATCGACAGTGGCTACATTTGAATCATTGCTTTCGTATTGATATGTATATCCAGTAGGTGTCGCTGGCTGGCTATATCCGGTCTCTACCGCTGTAGCAGCTTTTGGATTTCCAGCTTCTACAGCTATATCTATCTTGTTTACTGTGAGGAGATAGCTATCGCTAGATAGGTATAAGTTTGTATCGGCTGCTTTTGACGCTTTGATAGTGACATTGCCCGCTTTTAATATAGTCACTACGCTTGATGTCGGATCTGCTATACTTGCTATAGTTGGATCGCTAGAGCTCCAAGTGATATTCCCAGTTCCTTGTCCGCCTGTGGCAGGCTGACTATGGATTTGTGGTGCTACTGTGTATGTGGTGGTAAAATCTGTCCCAACTGCCAAGGGTGGATTTTGTGCCATCATGTGTGAAATTATATTAAATGTAGCACTCGCTGCATAATAGCTATCATCGGCTGCCTTGGTAGCGGTGATAGTAGTAGAACCTGCTGTAAGTATATCTATCCAGCCATCAGTTCCTATTATAGCAGCTACAGATGGATTGCTTGATTCATAGGTGATAGCTCCACCGCCACCGTCCCCTACCACTGCGGCTTCTTCTTGGAAGTTTGGATCGCTAAAATTGACATCTGTTGCAGTGTTGAGTGTGGGTGATGTAAATGCTATGACCTGCTGAGCTTTTCCTACATTTAATACATAACTATCTGAAGTTTCAGCATAGTTGTCTGCTTTTTTTGTGACAACTATAGCGGTCGTTCCACCTTTGAGCACTGTAACTTCACCTACATTGTTGACAGTGGCTACAAACGTATTTGTAGAGTTGTATTCTACTGCTCCTAGGCCTTTGACTGCTGAGAGATTTGCGGATTCGGTATAGGTAGCCCCTAGAGCATAGGTTATGTTTTTTATATCTATATCAAATGATATTGACTGCTCACCCGGTGTGACCGTCAAGAGATAGCTGTCTGTCTGTGCAGATATATTGCCATCGGCGGCCTTGGTAGCTTCTATGGTTGTTGTGCCTACATTGAGTATGGTCACAGCTCCTGATTTTTTATCTATATTGGCTACGAGCAAATTTGTAGAGACATAACTCACGGTACCGTTGCCCTCACCGCCTGTGGCAGTTTGTGTGAAACCGCTACCTCCGTATACTGCAGATCTGTCTGCTCCTGCATTAAATGGCACTATGTCATCTAACTTTTCTGTAACTGCATCTTTGACCTCCTCATCTTCATCGGATGATATTTGACATCCTGTAAACACCATCATAGCCATCAAAAATGGCACTAAACTTAATCCCAATCTTATATTTTTCATGTATTTTCCTTTTTATTTTGTTTGTAAGTTGAATTTATCAACACCGCTTTGCTAGATATAGTCCCTATGTTTGTATCCATACTTCTCCTTAAAATTTATATATAGCCCCACCTAGCAGACCTGGACCTGTGATAGTCTCGCTGCTTGTTTTGAAGCCGTTGTATTTTTTCTCACCAAATAGATATGCTAGATCAAATGATATTTGACCAAATAGGTTCCATCTATGATTTAGATACCATGCTGTATTTACTCCTGCTGGTATTATGACTCCGCTTTGCTCATAGTCGTTTACAAAAGGCTTTGCGGCTTTGGCTGTGACCGATTTGTGTTGTATCCCTATAAATGGAGCCATATATAGCTGCTCTGGTGTAAGATAAAAACGTTTTTCATAAGATACACCTACTACTGTCACTATAGTATCTTCTAGCCAGTCTTGTCCGTCTAGCTGGTGAGTAGCTCCGCTATATCGCGAGAGATGTGGAGTGATAAACGAATCATCTCGCCCGCTTAGGTTTAGCATATTTTTCAAGCTGAGATTTGCCCCTACAGAAAAACCAAAGTTCACAGGGTCCGATGATATATCGTATCCAGCAATTTTTTTGAAATCAAAATAGCTAATACCTACAGCAGCATATATCTCTTGGAGGATCTTTTTGTTGTTGCTGTCATTGTCGCTATAATTTTCACGAATTTTCTCTAACTCTCTTTTGTGAGCCTCTTCTCTTTGTCTTTCTATATCATCTTTATTTGCTTCATCTCTAGCTCTCTGTAGTTCTCTTTGTCTTTCAAGTTCTCTTTGTTTTTCAAGCTCATCTTTGTCTGTTTTGGTCAAGTTTTTTCTGCTTGTCTGTTTTTTTGGCTTGACTATCTCTCTTTGTCTAGATAGTTCTCTTATGTCTGCTTTTATCTTCTCTATCTCTCTTTGTCTTGCTAGTTCTTTGGCTTTTATGTCTGCTTTTATCTTGTCTAACTCTTTTTGTCTTGCTAGTTCTTTGGCTTTCATATCTGCATTTGTCTTGTATAGCTCTCTTTGTCTTGCTAGTTCTTTGGCTTTTATGTCTGCTTTTATACCTGCATTTATCTTGTCTGCTTTTTTTTGTATTGATAGTGCTTTTGCTATGGCTTTGTTTTTTGCTATATTGTCATAGTATTCCAATGATTTGCTAGTATCTTTTCTCGCTTTACATCTCTGTAGTAACTTTTTGTTTTCGTGACATTTGACAAGGGCATCTTTGCTGTAGCTACATATTTTTGTGCTTTTGTCTTTTAGCTCATTTTTGACAATACAGCTTACAAATTTTCTCTCATATGGATTACAATCGGTTGCTACCAAGGTGTTACAAATATTTGTTTTGTTGCATTTTAAAAATGCTTCCCTCTTTATATCACAAGCTCCGGTATCTATGCTCCTGATTTTTTTGCTCGCTACACAGCTCACATAACTTTTCTCCAGTATTTTGCACTCTTGTGCATATACATTTGCCACTAACAATAAGCCCAATAGTGCTATCTTCCCAATCATATCAAATCCTTTAAATAAATATTACACATTGTATCATAAAATACTTAAAGTTTTCTAAAAACAGAGAAAAAATCCTGCTTCACAAAAAAAAATAGCCAGTTACTATGTTTTCAAAGCTTGAGAAAAGTATAAAATAGGTCAGAGATATCCTATGTTGGTGTATTTGTTGTCTTGTCTAAATCTAGACAAGACAACAATACAAAAGTGTCGTGATATTATAGACTCGCTAAAGCTTAAACACAAGACCTGCAAGAAAAGTAGGACCAGAGGAAGTTGATGAGTCTGTGTCAAAAAGCACTGTAGATGTCGTCCCAAATGGATATAGCATATCGAGTGAGAACTGACCAAAAAGATTGAGTCCTCTATCTATATCTACGGCTAGATTTAGTCCTACAGGCACGACTATGCCGTCTTGCTCGTATTTGTCAGCATCTGTGAAAGGTGCTATATTTTTGGTGGTGATAGACTTGTGTTGCATACCAACAAATGGCGCTATATATATCTTGTTGGATGCTATATAAAAACGATTTTCAAGCGTCATACCGACAACCGTGATCGTAGTATCTTTTAGCCAGCTGTTGCCATCTAGCTTGTGAGTGCCACCAGCAAATCTAGATATATGCGGAGTCAAAAATATATTTGTAAATATATTTGAGTCAACTCTTTTCATAATCTCGTTTGCACTTAGTGTTGCACCAAGTGAAAAGCCGCTGTTTATTGTTTCTGACTCTGTATCGTGTCCTACTATTTCTTCAAAAGAAAACAGACTGATACCTATGGCAGCATATATCTCTTGTAGCACGGCATTTGTATTTCTATCTATATAGTGATAGCTAGTTGTGACATTGCGAGTAGGTCTATAAGCTACTTGTTTGACTGGTTCTTTGATAGGTTGTCTCACTACTTCTTGCTTGACTGGTTCTTTGATAGGTTGTCTCACTACTTCTTGTTTGACTGGTTCTTTGATAGGTTGTCTCACTACTTCTTGCTTGACTGGTTC
>JAOZMC010000017.1:118-1718 GCA_029934475.1 Arcobacteraceae bacterium | reverse complement strand
GTCTCACTACTTCTTGCTTGACTGGTTCTTTGATAGGTTGTCTCACTACTTCTTGCTTGACTGGTTCTTTGATAGGTTGTCTCACTACTTTCGCTAGAGGTTTTTTTGCTATTATTTTTTCTACTGGTTTTTTTTTGAGTGTTTTTGTTTTTTTAGAATTGTCATAATATCCCAGATACTTGGGTTTGTTTTTTTTGGCTTGGCATGTTTTAAATCTATCTTGGTCTTCTTGACATTTGACAAATGCATTTTTTCTATATTCACATGCTTTTGTATCTTTGCTCTCAACCTTTTTGCTGACCATACAGCTCACAAAATTTGTCTCCAACCGACTACAATCACGAATAGCAACAGACTTACAATCATCTGTCTTGTTGCACTTCAAAAAGCTAGCCTTTTTTGTATCACATATCTTTGTGCTGTAGTTGTTTATCTTGCTGTTTGCTATACAGCTGAGATAGTTGTTTTCTAAAGTCTTGCAGTGATGTGCATATAGACTCCCTACCAACAAAAGGCTCAAAAGCCCAAATATTCTTATTATCATAATTTTCCTTTTAAAATTTTGTGAATTATATCATAAAATTATTAAACAAACTTGTATTTTTGAATTTATTTAACAATTTGTATCAATCAGTAGGTTCAATCTTGATAATGCTATGCAAATATCAGCCAAACAAAATACTCGAAAAATCCAGCAAATCAAAATACCCAAACTTTTCGCAACTATTTTGAAGCTTGGAAGTTCTAGGACTACAGCCAAATCTAGTCAAATATATCGTAGAAGTGACATAGTCAAATTCTGTCAAAAAGAGACTGCGAAAATATATTTTCACAGTCTCATGACTACAGAGATCTCGACTACTGTCTGGTCTCATGTTTTGGATATGCCAAAACCAAACTATGACAGTAGTCTTTGGTCGTAGCGACTAATCCTTGAAGCATCTCACGGCAAGGCCATTTCTGCTGCCGTGTTTATCTCCCCAAGTATTGAAATTTATGACCTTTATATTGTTGCCATCGCCATACCCGATAGCACAGTTGGCAGTGCTTGTCCACACATAACCACCATAACTTCCGGAAGCTCCGAAAAAAGTATTCTCTCCATTTCGTCTGCCTGTATCTGTTTGCCAGTCTATGAGACTTGTGTCGCCTTCGCCTAATTTACCACTAAGTGATTTGCCTTCATTGACTTCTGTGTCAAGACAGTCTTTGTATATATCTACAAAAGGGTCAATATGATTTAAAACTATAAGCCACTCTTTCAAGCTCGGCAGATGCCAGCCTGTAGGGCAGGCAGCTCCTGCAACACCTTGTTGATAAAGCAAACCTATATTATTTACTGGATCGCCACTTTGACTTTCATCGCCATTTGCATCTGGTTGATATGAAAATGTACCAGTGCTAGTGCCGCTCCATCTTGTCATATCATTGCCAGCACGGTCTTTAGAGGTAACAGCGTTTTTTCTAGATACTGTAAAATCTCCACGAAGAGTCTGGAAAGTTACCTCATCTGGATCTGGTGTGCTACCACCACTTGATGTTGACCCACCACTTGATGTTGACCCACCACTTGATGTTGACCCACCACTTGATGTTGACC
>JAOZMC010000044.1 GCA_029934475.1 Arcobacteraceae bacterium | reverse complement strand
ATCGTGATCTTTTTGTCAAGTATGCATTCCCATCGGGGACGATGGGAACGAGTGACATTAAACAGTCCGTGGTTCCAGATAGGTTGCCTATATTTAAAGTTTATTTTCTATGCTCTCTGTTTTCGTTTTCTTCGTTACCATCATGGATGATGAAACTAGGCAGAGATAGATCTATCAATACCTCGCCATAATCTTATCTATATTGTCCCATTTTAAAGCATCTTTCTCTTTTTGATTTATCATATTAAAAATATATCTAGCAAACATATCTGTCTCTATATTTACCTTGTGTCCTATCTTATAATATTGAAATATTGTATTATCCCAAGTATGTGGGATGATAGTTAGCTCAAAAGCACTATTTGCTACATCTACACGGCTGATGGTTAAGCTGATACCGTCTATAGCTATAGAGCCTTTGTCTATGACAAACTTCATAAACTTTTCATCTAAACTAATCTTTAAAGTAATTTGGTTTTGTTGTTTGGTTATTTGTCTGACTACTCCTATACAATCTATATGCCCTTGGACTATGTGTCCATCTAGCCTGTCGCTTAGTCTCATGGCTTGTTCTATATGGACTTTGTTTTTGAAGTTGTTTGCGGCGACTGTCTTTTGGGTTTGCTGTGATACATCTACTACAAACATATCGCCCCAGATATGGACGACAGTCAAGCAGACACCGTTTATAGCTATACTATCGCCTAGCTTACAATCTATGTTTGCTTTTATCTTGAGTTTGTCGCCACTATATGACACCACTTCGCCTATATTTGCTACAAGACCTGTAAACATATATCAGCCACCTGTCTCATAAAATGCTCTGCTAGATGTCTCGTTTTGTTTTTCATTTTCGTTTTTTGTCCATCTGTTTTTCTCTGGTTTGTTTAGTAGCACATTTTCTAGCACCGCTATCGTGCCGTCTGTGTCATCTTCTTTGACTGTCTGCTTTATGCTTAGAGCATCTTCGAAATAGAGACACGGTATCAGCAAACCCTCGGCGGTAAGTCTCATACGGTTGCAACTTTCGCAAAAGTCATCTTCATATGGTTCTATGATACCAAACTGGTAGCCACTTTCTAGCTTGTAGTATATAGCTGGGCTTGATCCAACTCGTGGCAATTTTTTGTAGTTGTATTTAGTAGAGATAGTCGCTAGTATCTCCTCTGCTTTGCATCCTACTATATCAGTAGATGCAAAGCTGTTTTCCATATATTCTATAAACCGCACAGGTATATCTAAGTTTTCACAAAACTCCAGTATATCTAGTATCTCGCTATCGTTTATATCTTTTAGTGGCACTGTGTTTATCTTGACTCCAAGTCCTACATCTATAGCTTTTTTGATACCTTTTAGCACCTCATCTAGCACATCTTTTTGAGATATTTTTTTAGTCGTTTCTTTTTTTAGCGAATCTAGCGAGATATTTATCCTCTTTAGTCCTGAGTTTTTGAGCAGTTGGGCTGTCTGTCGCACTAGATATCCGTTTGTAGTCAAGCATAGGTCTATGTCGTTTTTGTAGTCATATATCATCTGGATAAACAGATGCAAATCTTCTCTCAAAAGTGGCTCTCCTCCTGTGATCCGTATCTTGTTGACCCCTTTGTCTATGGCGATTTTCACAAACTTAAACATATCTTCGTAGCTTAGCAACTCCTCTTTTGGCACCCAAGAAAATGGCTTCTCGGGCATACAATATATACAACGAAAATTGCATCTTTGTGTCACTGATATTCGCAAATAATCCACCACTCTACCATGTCCATCTTTGAGCATTTGTATTCCTTTTATAATTTTTGGGTATTATATCGTATGAAAATAAAACAAAACAAGATAAACACACTTCTCGATGCTTTGCCATACATCAAGAAGTTCTATGGCAAGACGATTGTCATAAAATACGGCGGTTCGGCACAAGTAGATGAAAAGCTCAAACAAAAGTTTGCTATGGACATATCGTTGTTGGTGCTAGTAGGTATCAAGCCAGTGATAGTGCACGGAGGCGGAGAGAAAATATCACAGATGCTAGATGCTCTAGATATCAAGTCTAGCTTTATAGATGGATACAGAGTTACATGTGAGCAAAGTATGAAGATAGTAGAGATGGTGCTAAGCGGCAGTGTAAACAAGGATATTACATCGCTTTTAAATTATCACGGCACGAAAGCTATGGGCATAAGCGGCAAAGATAGTTGCCTCATAAAAGCTAGAGCAAAAGATAGTTCGGTGTATGGTTTCACAGGAGATATAGACCATATAGATAGCTCCGTCATACACAAGCTACTAGACAACAACTTCGTGCCAGTCATCGCTCCTATCGGCTATAGCGATGAGCTATCACATCCGGGATTTAACATAAATGCCGACACGGTAGCCTCACAGATAGCCGTAGCTATAGAAGCCCACAAGGTGCTATTTTTGACCGATACTGTAGGTGTGCTAGACAAGCAGGGCAAACTTCTGCACTCTTTGGACAAACGACAGACAGATAAATACAAAAAAGACGGCACCATAGCAGGTGGTATGATACCCAAGGTAGATAGCTGTATAGATGCTATACAAGGCGGTGTTAAAAAAGCACATATCATAGATGGAGCAGTAGAGCATAGTTTGTTGCTTGAGTTGTTTACCAGCGATGGTATAGGCACGCAATTTGTGAAAGGTAAAGAATGAGCGATATAGATACACAAAAGTCATTGCAAAACTTAGTAGTGCTAATAGATGCCGACAATGCCCAAGCCTCTGTGACCAAAGAACTGTTTGCAGAGATAGCAAAGTTTGGTGATGTGTCGGTCAAGCGAATATATGGAGACTTCACTTCACAACACAGCTCATCGTGGAAAAAGGTGCTACAAGAGTATGCGATTAAGCCAGTGCAACAGTTTGCATATACCACAGGCAAAAATGCCACAGATAGCTCTATGATCATAGATGCTATGGATCTGTTATATACTCGCAGGTTTGATGGATTTTGTCTAGTCACTAGCGATAGTGATTTTACCGGGCTTGCCGTGAGACTCAAAGAGGAGGGTCTTTGGGTCTTTGGCTTTGGGGAGCAAAAAACTCCAAAAGCCTTTCGCAATGCTTGTCACAAGTTTATATTGACCGAACTTTTACGAAAAGACAACAGCACACCAGAGTCACCAAAGCCAGTAAGCATAGATCTGACACCTATATATGACGATAAAGCTATAATAGCGGACAAACCAACCAAGTCAAAGCCAAAAGATAGGACAAAACCAGCCGACAAAATAGAGAAAAAAGAGGAGCTGTTAAACAAGTTTATCACTCTAGCTATAGAACAATCCAGCGATGATAGTGGCTGGGCAGGGCTAGGAGGAGTGGGAAGCTATATCACGAAGCTACAGCCAGACTTTGATCCACGATTTTATGGTTATAAAAAGTTATCCGACCTAGTCAAAGCCAAGAAAAAAGTGTTTCAAACCAAAGAGATAGTAACTACCAATGGGACAGCCAAAAACTTATATATCAAAGTGAAGTAGGCTGTACCTGTTTGTCATATGTTGTGTTGGTCAATATATACAACTGTTCTTTTATAAATTTTTTATATTTTGATCTTCCGTTGTTGTTGCTTTTGTATCTTGGATAATCATATTCTTCAATTTTGACATCGCCGTATTTTTGCATTATTTCCAAAATACTATTTTGCGGCATTATGCCCTCACAATTGTAACTTAATAATATATATTTATAGTTTTTTGATTTGCAGATTAGCTCTAAGTCATTTAATGCTTTTGTTTTATTGCAAAAGTTTGATTTTTGATTGTCATAATTTCTCATACCAACTACACCCTTTATCGTAGGGCTGTCATATTTTGCAATTGTTTCCAATATATGATAATTTGGAGCGTATTGTCTTTGGTTGTAAGGAGGATCAAGATATATTATATCGTATGGATAATTTTCCAGCAGTTCTAAACTTGATTGATTAAACACAAAATGCTCATGACAATCTTGAAAGATTTTGATAGGCTTTAGCAGAAATGGTTTCAAAGCTCTTTTGTCCCAATCTTTTTTGAAAGCAGAAAAGACACCTAAGATATTTGCAAAAAACGGGACACTTTCAATCAAACAAGCCAACAATAAAAAATACTCATTTTCTCCAATCAAATCATTACTTTTCCAGTCTTCTATTTTTATACGAATTGCATCTATCTTTTTGGCATTATCGTCTATAAAATACATTCTTGGTTGTTCCAGGTGTTTTGTAGCACTTGGTGCATAATTGGCATAAATAAATCCGTCCACTACTGGTATGCTGTTTAAATATTCTATTATAAGCATATAATTGTCTGCCACCAATAAACTTGACCGAATATCTAATGTTGGTATTAATTTTTTAAATTTTGGTGTATCATTGTTGCACAAATAGGCCTTTTGCAATACATAACTAAAATAAAGCAAATCGGATGAAATTATTTGATAACCTTTTTCTTTAAAAAATTTGCCTACATTTGCGGTGCCAGAAAAAAAATCAAAAAATATTTCTCCTTCAATATTATTTTTTTGGATAGCTGAGTATATCCAATCAACCAACCGCTCTTTGTTGCCTATAAATCTCAAATCATTTCCAAAAATCAAAGATATTTTTAAATGAATCTTTAAACAATTTAGGTGCTTTGATATTGACCAATATTTTACCTGTCACAGACAATATAAAACTGATTTTCCCTATTGGTTTCTTGGCACTCTCGCTACCATACAAAACAACAGTTCTAACAATATCAAAAGATGGATAATATTTTGACACATAGCTATCCTCAAAAGCATCAAACCCTTTAAGTTGTTTTATGCCCTGTTTGGCATTTTTGTGCATCTCGCCTTCGATATTTATAATAAGTTTTTCATATTCATCTTTTAAAACCAAATCAGGCAAAGCAAATATTTTTGATTTGTCTCCAGCCTTATATTTTTCTCTATCCGTATATTTTTCTACTGCTAATTTCTGATTGTCACTTGTCAAAAAATAGCCTCTCTCACAACCTGCATGATTGTGGTATATAGTAAAACCTTTTGAAAATTCATCTATTACTATATCTAAAAATATTGTCCCTATTTTTTCGCCGTTCGTTTCATAATACCAGTATTTTTCTTTTAGCTTTACTGTTGGTATTGTCAAGTTTTTTATCTTTATATTTAGTTGGTTTGCGATTTGTATAAATTTATTATTTTTACCTACACTTTGCTGATTTGGTAAATTATGTTGAGTGATGATAATATCTTTTCTCCAACCCAATTCTCTCAAACATGCTGACATTATCGTAGTCATTCCAATACTTGGATCACTTGCCAACCTGCCGCCCTTTTCTAGTTTTGCACTTATTTCAATAGAATTTTCTTTTCTAATCAATTTTACACTTATACCATTTTTCGTCGTGGGCATAGAGTTTTTTAGTTCTATTAGTTCATCTATACTTGTAAATGGGTTATACTTTTTGCTATCAATACCTTTTTTTCCTAATATTTCAACGCCTAATGTTTTCAACATTTTTGTTCCAAAAATATATGTTCGTGTTGCTTCTTTTTTTTGCTCTATTTGTAGATTATACAACATTATTTTTGATACATTTGCATAGAAAAAATCAATATAAACAAACTTAGAACATCTTTGATATACTCCAGTATTTCTACTTTCTTTGTCGTCTGTTTTTGTTTCTTCTATTGCATAAACTGGTATATCATTTTGAGTTGGTTCGTTTTTGTTTTCAAAGACAAGATAATCTACAAAGCTAGATGTTCCGCTTATTATTTTGATATAAATATTGTCAATTTTTGCTGTGTTTAGTCCAGTTGCTTTATATATAAAAGAAAAATGATTATCGCACAAAACAGGCAATATTCTTATAGGATCAATAAAGCCTGAAATATTTTTGTCATTGAGATATTTTAGAAATATTGTTTCTATGACCTCTTTTTTTGGTCTCTCTTCTGTCAAAATCCATAAGTTCATATTTTTCCTTTCTTAATCAAACAAGCTAGACTGATAGCTAGCCTTGCTGGTGGGAGTATAGTTTGTGACAAGCACTTCTTCACTGGCATCTTTGTCTCTTATTTTTGTCTGATAGTTTGAGTTCGAATAGTTTTTGTTTATATGATTTATTTTATATTTTCGTTTTTTTAGCCAGTTGTCCAATAGTATATTTTTTTTATCTTTATGTTGTATCACATTTGATAGTGCAAATTTTATATTTCTGCTATCTAAGATATCCAAAATATTTAGCAACTCTATTTCTTCTTTTTCTGTCCAGCCATTGAACCCTCTTTTGCCATCATTGTATGAGCCAGTTGTTATCAGATACGGAGGATCACAATATACAAAATCATCTTTTGTCAATCGTGAGAAATCAAAACTTTCGAAACTATTGTTTATAAATTCATTTTCATCTTTTTGTAGCTTATAGATAAATTTTAAAAGATTGTTTTTCATAGTATTGTTGAAACTGCTTCTGTTTTTGCCAAATGGATTGTTGAACTCGTGACTGTTGTTAAATCTGATCTGATGATTGAAAGAATATGCTATCAACACAAACAGATCAAGAGTGATTTTTGTTTGATTATAATGCTTTCGAAAATTTTTGTATCCTTGTTCATTTGTTTGAGATAGTTGAAACTCGTCTATCCTGTTTTCAATATGTTTGATAGTTGTTTCTATATTGTAGTTTTTGAAAGTCCGAAATAGTTCTATCAAATATGTCAAGTTGTCGTTAAATATAGTTTTGTCGGCTTGGATATTTATCCCTACATTGCAACCCCCTGCAAACAAATCTACAAAAGTATCTATTTTGTTTGGAAATAGTGGTGCTATTTGATTGATTAGTTTATGTTTTCCTCCGATATAGTTCAAGGGTGACTTTATAATTTTTGTCGGCATCATGTTTTGCTGTCTCCTTTTGTGTTTTGTGTTTTGTTTTGTATCCAATATTATATATTATTTTCTTTAAATTTTGCACCGCTACAAGTAAAAGTCCGCAATATCGCTAAATATTGTCTTTGTCTAGAAACAGCACTTTGATACCAATACTACAAACCACGAGAGCTAATGATACGCTATAAAACACGGCGTTGACAAAAGCATTTTGTATAGTTATGGCAGACAAGACAAATCCAAAAACACCAGCTACAAAGATAGTGTTGTTGATAGCTTTCATAGTTTCCATCTTTAGCCCAAAGGCAATCTTCGGCAAAAACTTATCCATAATCCCACCTACTACGACCACCCACTGGATAAACCCACCTATATAACCTAAAACTGCCACTATGAGATACGATTGACCAAGTAGTTGCATAATCTCCTCGCTGACTATCGAGATAGGCAATGAAAATGCTATGACAAAAAGATAAAAGTCTTTAAAATCCACATTTGTAGCAAAAAACAAAAAAGCAAAAGTCCATATCAAAAATAATATTTTTCTATATTTTATGTTAAAATTTTTCATCCTTTTTTCTTTTATCTTTCGATGATGGAATTATAACAAGAAAAAATAAAAGAACTTAAAAAATATCAAAAATCTATAATTATTTCATGATTAACTTATAAAATTTTCTAAACCCAAACTCTCTCAAACTTAAATACAACAACACAAAACCACCAAAACTACTAGCCACTGCTAACCCAACTGCACCATATGGAACTATAAGCAAAAGTGACAAAACTATATTTGCCCCCAAAGAATAAGCAGTGATGACCGCTGCTCGTTTTTGTCGCTCCTTGCTATATAGCCATAGCATATATATCTTTGCCAAACCATACGGCAAAAGCCCTAACATATATGCCGACAATATATTTGCTGTGTTTATTACATCAACTATGCCAAACTCGCCTCTGTGAAACAGTAGCTCGACTATGAAGTCGTCCAAAACTATACCCACTATAGTAGCTACACTTAATGCTCCTGCGACTAGATATGTAGCTTTTCGCATATATGTCAGTGCTGTCTGTTCCTCTTGTTTGCTTATGTATCTGGCGATAGTAGGAAATATAGCGATAGAGACTGCTACAGAAAACAGAGCAAAAGGTAGCTGAAACACACGGTTGGCATAATACAAGTAGCTAATAGTCCCAAAACTCAAAAACGACGCTAGAAATGTATCCAAAAATGCCGACAGATGAGAAGCCGAACTACCAAAAACCGCAGGCACAAACTGGCGGTAAAACTTGCTGTGTTTGTATCTGTTTTTTGCTTTTTTTATATTTGTCGTCCATACTTTTATATTCAAGTTTTTTATAGCACAAAGGTGTGCAAACACTTGCGCAAATCCACCGACTATGACGGCGACACTTAGATAATAGACTATATCTAGTTTGTCATATTGTCTCGATATAAGCAAAGCTGTGATGAGCGATATATTGAGCAAAGCCGTGCTAAACGCAGTCGTGGCAAAGTGTTTGTAGTATTGAAGTATGGAGGCTAAAAATGTGACTACAAATATGAGAGGTAGATAAAAAAAGCACACAGCCACCACAGGCGATGCCATATCTATAGTTGCTTTGTCAAACCCTACGGCTATAATAGTAGTAGCCACTGTGCTAAACACGGCAACAACTACAGACAAAAAGAGTATAAAGCTAAAAAATTGCCAAAATATCACAGTTCCAAACGATATTTTGTGTTTGGAGCTAGAAAAAGCAGGTATAAAAACTTGTGTAAATGCTCCCTCGCCAAAAATCCGCCGAAAAAGGTTGGGCAGCTTAAATGCTACGAAAAATATATCTGTGTATATGTTTGCCCCAAGTACAGATGCCATGAGAAGGTCTCGCCCAAACCCAAACACACGAGATATCAGTATGCCTGCTGTGTTTGTCCATATATTTTTGATCATATCATATAAGCCGACACGATATCAAGCTTTGTGATATACCTATTCCATGTGTGGCTGTATCTATCACTAGCCCTGCTTTTTTTATAAGTTTTTGCAGATCATGGTAGCTAAACATCTTGCTGTAGCCGTTTGCCATAGCGGTAAAATAGGGCGATGTGTTTATGATACAAAACGACGAAGTGATAAATCGCTGCTGATCCCAAAGTGGCTCCATGATAAATATCTTTGAGTTTTTGTCCATATGTGTCGCTATATTTTGCAAAATTTTGACTATGTTTTTGTCATCAAAACAGTCCAGAAACTGACTTGCGAAATATATACAAGCACCATCTGGTAGCGAAGTGCTATCGCCCAACATATCGACCGAGCTATATGAGACACGGTCAGTAAGCTGGTGCTGGGCTATGTTTTGTCTTGCTGTATCTATCTGCGATGACAAGTCGGCTATGGTTATGTGAGTGTGCTGTGTATTTTGTGCTAGTTTTATAGCAAATTTACCTGTGTTGCCCCCTATATCTACTATATGTTTGGGTTTATAGTCGCCTAATATACTGACGACCTTTTCAAATGCATCGCTAGAATAAAAGTGATCAAACTCAAACCAAGCCTTTTTTGCTTTGGGTGGTAGCTTTGAGAGCACTGGATATATCGTCTTGCTATCGCTGAAATTTTGTAAACCCACTGGTTTGCCACTTTTGAGCGAGTCTTGCAGGTCAAAAAGTCCTTTGAAATTTACATCGTGGTTGAAGTTCATATTTACTTTTGTCATCTCATCTTTGGCTAAAAAATAGCCCGTCTTGGTGCTACGATATTTGCCATCTTTTAAGCTAACTATATCAGCACTGAGAGAACTTTCTAGCAGGACTTTAGTAGCATATATAGTCATATTTAGACTATCTGACACGGTTTGTATGCTAGCACCTGTGCTGTCATGGTCTAGCAAATACTCCAGCACTCCCATATCTCTCATGGCACGTGCTACTTGAAATACCACAGGAGCGAAAGCTATAGTTTGAGCATGATGCAAAGCCTCTAGTGGTGTTTTTTTGTCGTTGTCTCTCCATATATTTTCCATAAAATATATCACTTTTTCGTTGTGTTTGTTATGTTATACCAGTCAATATTTCTAGAGATATACATGACCACCGCTAGCACCACAAATAGCATAATCATACCCAATATCAACGCATAATCTTGCATCTGTAGTAGCTGATATATAAAAATATAAAAAAGACTTAAAATTCCGAAAAGCGACAATATAGCCTTCCGCTGTCTAAATACCGATATAGAATACAAAACAACAGACAATATAGTAGCCACCGATGCCACTAAATATGCCATATCAAACCCTATATGCTCTGACAAAGATATAAGCAATCCAAAAAACAGAACCAAGCTAGAACCCACTAGTATGTATTGAAGTGGATGAATAGGCCTTTTTCTAAACACCTCTACAAAAAAGAATGTGATAAATGTCAATATGATGATAAGCAGTCCATACTCTACAGCTCTGTAGTTTTTTTGATATATATCTACAGGTATTTGCAGATCTACACCAAAAGCAGAGACAAAACCATAGTTGTTGTCTTTTTGATCTGACATATCAGCGTCGTATAATCTTTGTATATCTTCGCCCACAAACTTTTGTGGGTATGGTCTGTTGATATCTATGACTTTCCAAGTAGCTTTGAAACCATCTTTATCTATCTGCCTTGTTATGGGTAGAAAATCGCCTATAAAACTAGGATTGTCCCAATTTGAGTTTAGATGGACTACTGTGCTTTTGCCATAAGGCAAAAACCGTATAGCACCACTGCCACGAAGTTTGATATCAAAATCAAACTCAAAGCCGTGCTTGTTTTTGTTTATACCTACTAAAGTGCTAACTCCACTAGGTATAGCAGTGCTGATTTGTGAAAGTTTGATACCTGGTTCAAAATAGTTATCTGTGCCATCAATCACTACTTTGATCCTATCCTCAACTCCTCGTAAATCGCTGATACCAAACGACACAGTAGCTAGGTCATATCGTATATCTTTGTCTGGAATTTGCCACTCTTTCATATCTATCTTGGCAAATGTTCCTGATATGTTGAGACTACTGTTGTATACAACTGCTTCATATATACCTCTGTATCTTATAGATGGTGTGATATCTCCTTTGATATCTAAAGTTTCTGGCAAGAAGTGTATATATTCGAGTGTTCTTTTCTGTTCTTTTATAGTTTTTGTTTTGTTGCTATTGTTGATTTTGATATCTTTATATACCCAGCTGTATTCTATATATGGCACTGTCAATATAGGTCCTTGTAGCACTTGTGATTTACCCCAAGTGTTGTGTATCTCATCTATAGCTTTGGTTTTTGTGTCGCCCCTGTCCTCTATCAATCCACCTATCATGGCAAGTGCCATAGTCATAACTATGAGTAAAAATCCGATGATAAATAGCTTTGACCCTATAGTCCATGTTGTCTTTATAGTATTGTTATCCAATATATTTTTCTCTTTTGTGTCCATGTCACACTCCTTTTTGTGGTATTGTATCTTTTATATATAAATTTTGAGCTGGTCTTAATCTTTTTTTGGTATAATATTGATATATTTACAAAAGGAGAAAATATGGGACTGATTTATGCGGATTTGGAGCTAATAAGTATGGGAGATATAGAACTTGAACGAAAAGGCTATATAGAAAAAAAGGATATAAAAAAGGTGCAAACCACAGCACTAGTAGATAGTGGTGCATATATGATGTGTATCAACGAACATATTCAAAATCAACTTGATCTTATGTATATAGAGACAAAAGAGGCCGAGATGGCAGATGGGACTATAGCCGCTGTAGATGTAGTAGGACCACTGAAAGTAAACTTCAAAAACCGAACCACCAGTTGCAATGCCATGGTGCTACCGGGCGAGAGCGAAGTGTTGCTAGGAGCTATACCTATGGAGGATATGGATGTCGTGTTGGTGCCTAGGTTAAATACGATAGATGTAAATCCAAACTCCAAATATATGGCAAAGATGAAGCTAAAATAACCACGACTTATAGCACAGGAGCTTTTGCTTTGTTGTTGTATCCACTTATTCTTTCATAAAATATATCATACTTCTCGCTATATCTTGTCGCAAAAAATACCAAGTCTCTTTTCTATCTATCAAAACTTGGCACACCAACAGCCCAAAAAACTTTGCTGAAAGTTCTTCATCTTTTCCACAAGCTTTTGTATATATTGGATCCCAAACCGTCTGTGACCAATCACTCCCAGGTATAAAACCAGCGACTATTATCTCGCTTTTGTCATCTATATTTTTTTGGACTATATTGTTTAACTCATCTGTCATAGCCACATATTCTGTGTCTGTCAATCTACTCGTGCAGTTGTCATAAAATTTTTTGTGCCATACTACATATACCAAATTATCCTCTAAATTCTTAACATTTTGATCTTTTATTTTTTGCTTAATTCATACCTTTTTTTACTGTTGGTTGAGAGCATTTATAAGTTCTTTCGCTTTAGCAGAATCAATACTCACCGATGTCCTCATGGGATGATATATACCAAAATCATCTCTAACTTCTTTTGCTTTTATGGCATTTTCTTTTAGTTTTTCTGCTGTTGCTTTCCAGTTTATCGAAAGTCTATGCATACAATCGCCATCTAAATAATCCTCTGAACTTCCTTTTTCTATCAAACAATATGAACCCGGCTTTTCTATAACTCCCCATCCAACCGCACCGTGGCCACTAGCATAAGCGATTATCGTATCTCCAGCTATGTATCCTTTCAGTATTCTTTCTCCTTCATCTCCGGGCATACTATCAAAGCATGCAGGTATTTGCTTTTTGCTGACAAGTAATTCCCACCACTTTTGGTCGGCTTTGGCTATATTGTGCCAATAATATCTTGGTTCTCGTGCAATTGTGCCAAATGCAAGAGGATTTAAAATATCTTTTGAACGGTCAAATGAAATACTAAATGAAAGAAACCTTTTGTTGTCTATTTCACAAGGTTGATACTGGATACAACGAAATGCTACACCATTGTTTGAAAGCCATTCGCCCATAGAATATATAGTCGCATCAAACCCTCTCGCTACGAGAATAACTCTGCTGGTTTTGTTGATATCTTCAAGTGGAGCATTACTATCTATAAATGACTCTATTTTTTGTTTAATATCATTTTCGTATTTTGAAAAATGCTGAATAAACTTATTGCCCTTGTAAGCAGAAAAATCGGCTAGATATTGTAGTGCTTGTGTTTCTACACCTAGGTATCCCCAGTCTCGTTTGAGCTCTATTACCACACCATTGCCATAGCAATCGATAGCTAAGATATCTGCCCTTTTTTTCAATCTTGTTTTTACTTGATTGCTAATAACCAACAATGGCTCTCCAAAGATTGAAGCATCAAGAATATTATTTTCATCAACTGAAGATAATATAAAATTTTCAATCTCAAGTTCTTTTGGATTCCATTTTGATTTAAGTCTTTCCATTTTTTCATTTTCTTTTATTTCGTATAGCATATTTTTTCCTTTTTATAATTTGATACATTTTGTATCTTTATTTTGCACTTTGTCGTG
>JAOZMC010000064.1 GCA_029934475.1 Arcobacteraceae bacterium | reverse complement strand
AGAGTTAGCTGACACTCTCAAGGACTACAAAGAGCTGACTATGAAGTTTCGTCAAACAAAGGTGTGATACGGACTTGCTAATGTTGAATTTTGAATGATAGATTTTGAATGTTTGACAACCTACTCGGAACCCCGCAACTTGTTCGGGGCAAATCGTTCGACTGGCGATGATATTGCACAGAAAGTTTTTTGGCTTATGCGAAAATCGCCACGGTTACTTTTGTGTCATTTTGTTTGTTTAAGTATGCATTACCAACGAGGACGTTGGGAACGAGCTATATTCTGTTTGTTCTATTTTCAAACTTTTTAGAAAATCTGGCATTTCATATTTTGATATATTTTTCCTTTTGTTGTTTTTTTAAATCAGTTAAATCCATAAAACTGAACCTAACGACTGACTTGAGATATAGTTTGCCTTATAGGGCAAACTATATCTGCTATGTTTTGTTGCCTCGCTTCTTGGTTCTAGTTCAAAAGCGAAGCAAACAATGTAAAGTCCGTGCCTCTATAGCAGAACGAGTCATAATATTGTCAATTGAACAGAAGACTCACTGTTCTGATTATTTATTTTAATAATATAACTTCCGTTTGAGAGAGCTTTTAACACTTCGCTTCCATACCCACTTGAGCCTTCAAAAGTATATATCAGCTTTAAATCATTATTGTATATTTTAGTTCTCGCATAGCCACCATTAAAAGAAATATGTATTTTTTCGCTATTCATTACATCAAACTTCAGAAAAGTTGCTCCGGATTTTATATAACTCTTATTTTCAACGCTTATCAGATTTTTAATAAAATAACTATCTACTTTAGTCAGCTGAATAGAAGATGTGCTATAGTGGTTGTTAATTCTAATAATATAGTTATTGTTTGAGAATGATTTTAGCACCTCTGATCCATAGCCACCTGAACCTTCGTAAGAACGAAGCAAATTTAAATCAATATCATAAATTTTAATATCTGCATATCCACCATTAAAAGAAATATTTAATTTTTCATTGTTACCTACACAAAATTTTAAAAATGTTGCTCCTTTTTTTGTGTAGCTTTTATTTTCAACGCTCGAGTATCTATCATAATACTTAATAAATTTTTTCATTTCTGCTTTGGCAGTAGTAGAATCTTTTAGTGTATAAACTTTTGATGTAATACTTTGTGCTTCTGTTAAAATAGCATTTAAATCGTCTTCAGATCCTAAATCAATATTTGAAATATCTAAATTTTTTAAAGAATATGGTATTTTAATTGATGCTACATTTGAAGAATTTTCATCAAGTGATTGTAATAATCTTGCAATATTTGTTGCTTTTGTACCGATATTGTCTAAATCACTTTCTCCAACAAGAGTAAGAGGAGTTATAACGCTTTCACCAGTTGCATTACCTAAAACTAAATTACCAATTTTAAAAGTAACTATCTCTCCGTCTTTATATTGAAATATTCCTTGATTGTCTGTAGTTCCTGATAATGTTGGTGTAGAGTATTGAATGCCCTGAACTGGAGAATCTATAAAAATACCAGTATTGGTTGTAGGTGCTGTTGTGCCACCACCATCGGAGCCACCTCCGCCTCCACTGCCTCCGCAACTTATCATGCCAAATCCCAATATAATTGTTGTTATAATTTTTAAGCTTATAGTTTTTGTTCTCATTCTATCTAAATTTTTCATTTCTTTCCTTTTTATTTTTAGTCTTTTTGACTATTGTTTTGCCTTGTCTTGTGTTTTAGGACAAGGCAACATCATATCTACCATCTATACAATCCGTTATAGATATTTTAATCCGTTATCAAATCCCATGATTTTTCGCCACAATTTGGACATTCGTATTTACCACTAATCCACTCAACAATCTTGTCCTTGTATAGCCATATGCCTAGCTTCCCACAAATCAAAGATATCTTGACTGGCAATGGCAAAAAAAGCATATAATACAAAATAGGCGAATAATGTGGTACACATGCTATCGGCATCATTCCGTTGATTGAATTGAGCAAAAAATCTTTATTTATTTCTTGTGTTTGTCCGCATGTTTTACATCTTGTATGCATCTTATTTTGTCTCAAAACTTATAATTTAATCCAACTTGCCACTGTTTATATTTGTCATGTTCAAACTTAGCAGTAGTTGCATCATAACCAATACTGCCACTGCCACTATGAAACAATCCCAAAGAGTAGCCGACATCTATACTCAAATTTTTTGCTACTTCGGCAACTCGCACTCCAAAATCCAATGATATTATCTTTGTGTACCAACCTAGACTATTGCTATGATAAAGTGGGTTACGATCTTGAATTTTCCAAAATCTTGTCTCAAGTATTGTAAAAGTTGTACCAGCAAATAGTTTGATATTTGATTTTGCTTCTGTATCTATATGTCGCCTATATGCCAATGACATAATATTTAGATCTTGGTTTTTTTCTGTATCTACAAAAGTTTTTGCAAAAGCTACTATATCATTGTCTGTTAGATACTTGCCAATACTCAGAGTTTTTGCATTGCTACTACCACTACTTGATGAGCTACTGCTACCCACATAAGAAGTAGTGGTTGCACTGATCTTTCCTGTAGATATACCTATTTCTATACTATTATCTTTTGCCACCATTGTCGTAGCTAGACACATACTAACTATCACTATATATTTTTTCATATTTTCCTTTTCTTTTTAATCTCTCTTTTGTCTTGCCTTGTGTTTTAGGACAAGGCAACATCATCTCTATTGTCTACATATAGATATTTTAATCCGCTATCAAATCCCATGATTTTTCGCCACATTTTGGACAATCATATTTGCTACTAAGCCACTTGACTATCTTGTCTTGAAATACGAATATGCCTACCCCTCCAGTCATCATGGCTATTACGATCGGCATAGCTAATCCAGTCCCAGCAAATATAAATCCAGTCCAAGCCCAAAAACCCAATCCTATAGGTGCCGCTCCGCCAATTATGGTTGCCCATTTTGCTTTGTCAAATTTCTCTGTTTTTCCGCATTTTTTACATTTTATATTCATCTTTTTCCTTTCTGTAGCACTTTGTCGTGCTTTGCCTTGCTTCAGGCACTCTTGACCACATGATGGTCTCCGCTTTTACTTTGCTTGCTCGTATAGATACCAGCACTATAGGTGTAGCTTTTGTCTTAAACTATACAAATATGGTGGTTACTTATACAAAAAGTATTGTATTTTATCTAATAAAACTTAATCCAGCTACTTGACTACACTATATATTGGAAATATCTATATAATGTGAAAAACACAGGACGGCACTCATGGAAGTATACGAACATATCAATCACTATATAAGAGAGGCAAAGATAAGCAAAATCGAGTTTTATAGACGACTTGTAGCACTTGAACCAAAGATGACAAACACTGGCGAAGTGCCTACGACCAATGCTGTATATGCTTATCTCATCGGCAGAATCGGTATGCGAGTAGAGTTGCTACCATATGTCGCACGAGTGTTTAACATACCAGTGGGACTGCTGTTTGGCGATACTGCTTATGATAGGCGACTATATATCAAGCATATCAAAAGCACTCTGACACAAGAGGAGCGAGAGCTGTTTGATAGCACTACGGCGACACAGGCAGACTTGCCAACAAAACCAAACTACAAGATAGAATATATCAAAGATATGCTCAAGTTCGCTCCGGATATGTTTCTAGGTGAGTTAGCTGACACTCTCAAGGACTACAAAGAGCTGACTATGAAGTTTCGTCAAG
>JAOZMC010000016.1:6893-34884 GCA_029934475.1 Arcobacteraceae bacterium | reverse complement strand
TAGTTTGCTATAATATGCTATATTTTAGTATAATCTCAATATACGACACTCCAAAAAACACAATATCCAATCAATCAAAAAAAGCCAAAATCCAAATAGTTGATACAAATACGATACAAAATGAAATTTTATCAAACCTTAAACGAGCGGTGGAAAAGGGCTATGAAGTCAATGTTTATGGGGGTTTGTGGTGGTTGCGGAGGCTGGATTTGAACCAGCGACCTACGGGTTATGAGCCCGTCGAGCTACCATACTGCTCTACTCCGCGACAAATGTGGATGGGGTAGAGGGATTCGAACCCACGAATGGTAGCACCAAAAGCTACTGCCTTACCACTTGGCGATACCCCAACATAAAATTTCAACATTATAGCTAAATAAACTTAATCCAACTCAAAAATATCTTTATTTGGCATATTTTGTCTGTGTGGCTGTGTTGTTTTGCCACACAAACGGTGTGTTTATAGCTGTTTTGCTAGTTTTTTCAGTGAGTTTTGCACTGACAACGGCACAAAAAACAATGACACAATATAGGCAAATATCGTGCCACCTATGAGAGCTACTCCCAGCCCACCAAACACAGCATCGCTAGCTAGCAAACTACTAGCAAACACTATAGCCAACACAGTTAGTAGTATAGGTTTGGCTCTGGTGGCAGTAGCTCTAGCTATAGCTTCGTCTGGCTTGTAGCCCTCCTGCATAAGCTGCACGGCAAAATCCACGATGAGCAGTGAGTTTCTGGAGTTGATACCTATAAGCCCTATGAAACCTATGAGTGATGTTGAAGTGATATAAAATATATCAGCAGTGAATATATCCATAACCCAATGCCCTACTATGACACCTATGAGCGACAAAAAACTAGCCAACACGATGGCGCCTGCTAGGGCAAAAGTCTTATAATACACAACCATCAAAAGAAACATAAGTATCAAAGCTACACCAAATGCAGTACCTAAATCTGTAAATACGTCTATAGATACTTTAAGTTCTCCGTCCCACACCATATCAAATTTTTCGCCAGTTTGTCGGTCTTGGAAGCTTAGGTTTAGCATATCTGTCTTTGTGACTATATAGTCAGATGAAAGTTGCTCTAGCATATCGTCTCTAGCATCTAACAGTGGATATATCTGGCTGTCATTGTCTGTAGTAGCTAGGACATTTATGATATTTTTGAGATTTTTGGAGTTGATAGTCGGTGCTTGTTTAATATATTTTATCTCTACAAATTTTGACATAGGTATCATCATACCCAAAGGATTTATAAGCTTTATGCTAGACAATTTTTTCTTTATATCTTTTTCATCACCACTATCTAGCAGTCGCTTGTCGTCAAGTCGCAAAAAAATTTTGATCTGGTTTTCGGCTCCGCCTTCGTTTATGACACCTATATCGCTACCTTCAAATGCAATATATAACATCTTTTTGATCTGCTCAAACGATATGCCACTTTGCAGTATCTTGTTTTTGTCTAGCAGTATAGCATATTTGTGTGTGGTTTCATCAGCATCTATATCTATATCTACTAGAGTCTTTTGATCTTTTAAAATGCCAGCTATCTTTTTGGCAAACTCTCGGCGACCCTCGAAACTATCTCCACCTGTAATTTCTGCTACTATATCTGCTAGTGTAGGTGGTCCAGGCGGTAGCTCTATAAACTTTATGGTGCTGTCATATAGACTACATTTGTCTTGTATGGCAGGTCGTATCCTATGTATCATATTGTAGCTTCGCTCTGTTCTATTTGTAGCCTTTTTGATATTTATCATCATCTCTGCTTGGCTGACAGATGACTTCATGGCACTGCCTTTGACCATACCAGCAAAATCCAGAGGCTGACCCTCGCCTAGAAATACAGATATAGTATCGACCGCTTCTTCGCCTAAAAGCAAGTTTGATATACACTTTGTCACCTCTTGGGTCTTGAGTTTGTTTGAGTTTGTAGGTAGATCTACATATATAGAAAATGTGTCGCTATCTTTGCCGGGCAACATCTTTGCCTTGACTAGTTCTGTAGGCAACATATATATAGAGCCCAAAAACAGCAAAAGTGTCAAGAGATATACTAGGTATTTTTTGAGACGGCTTTTTAAGATATTTAGTATTAGATTGTTTAGCATATTAAAGTTCCTTTTTTTTCAATATTTTTGAGACCATATATGGAGTGTATATATATGCTACTACTAGCGACACTAGTAGGGCGATAGGCACAAACACTGGCAATGGGTGCATAAATTGTCCTATCATACCACCTACGAAAAACATAGGTATAAATGTGACAACTATCGCTATGGTGGCTATGTTTGTAGGGTTGCCTATCTCATTTGTAGCATCTATGGCTATATCTTTGAGCGATTTGTCTTTGTATTGTGGGTCGTGCATATGGCGGTGGATATTTTCTATGACTATGATAGCGGCATCTACTAGAAGTCCTAGCGACAAAAGAATAGCAAAAAGTGTGATACGATTTACGGTCTCGCCTAGCATAAATCCTGCAAATATAGTAAGTGATACGATCATAGGTACGGTCAGTGACACTATCATAGCTTCTTTGAATCCTAGAGCAAACACAAGTAATACGGCTATAATCAACACAGACAAAGCTAGATGAAATAGAAGTTCATTTACTGCATGGTTTGCTGTGTAGCCGTCGTCTCTAGTGATGACGAAGCCTATATTTTCGTCCGATAGTTTCTCTTTGATACTATTTAGGTGAGCGACTATCTTTTCGTTTATCACTACAGTATTTGCTCCTTTTAGCTTGGATATAGTCATAGTCACTTGTGATTTATCTACTAGTGAATTTTGCTTGTCGTATATACGGGCTTCTTGTCCGTGTTGTATGTCGTAGCCTTTGGATATAGTCGCTATATCTTTGAGCAACACAGGTCGCCCTACATATCTATCTACTATGACATTGCCCAAGTCTCGCGATGTTTGTAGGGCATTGTCTATACCAAACACTACAAAAGTCCCGTCTAATTTGTCTGCTTTTATATCAGGCAGCTCAAATGTAAGCCCTTTTAAAGCCATAGCCACTTGCCCTAGAGTAACTCTCTTTTTGATAAGTTTGTCGCTATCAACTAGTATGTTGTATTGTTCCTTTTTTTCGCCTTTTAGGTCTATCTGTGCTACATCATCCATCTTGTTGATATCAAAAGCTAGTCTGTTGACTCTCTTGTATAGCTCCACTTCGCTCATATTTTTGTCTTTGCTATAAAATGCCACAGAACACACAGGTATATCTACATCTATATCCATAGTTTTGATGATAGGTTGCATAGCAGTTTTTGGCATCTCGTCCATATTTTTCATGACTTGGTCGTATAGTTTGAGATCCGATGCTCCTTTGTCTTGACCTATCAAGTACTGCACTTGGACTATACCTACAGAGTCTCTAGCAACACTAAATATATTTTCGACGCCTTTTATCTGTCGTATCTTTTTCTCTAGTGGCTCTATGATGATCTTCTGTATCTCATCTGCTTTGGCTCCAGGCATAGGCACTATGACTGCACCACCTGCTACTTTTATCTGTGGATTTTCTTCTCGTGGCATAAACTCTAGACTGAGATACCCTAGAGATAGTATAAATACCGCCGATATCAATGTGAGAGGGTGATTTATGAAAAACGATGCTAGTTTGCCTGCTATGTTTTGTTTTGTCATCTTATATCTCCTAGTGAATTGCCAGAGGATACTTGAAGTTTGGCATATAGTATAGTCTGCTCGTATTTCGCTTGTATCACCGCCGCTTGGGCTTTGAGTGAGTTTTCAAACTGCATAAGCAAAAACATCATATTTGTCCTAAAGTCAAGATTGTTTTTATATACATTTTCTGTCCTGTTTAAAATATCTTTTGCCATATTTTCAACCCTTATTTTGTTTGACATCTGAGTTTGATTTGCATTGAAATCCAGATAATTTTTCTGCACCTCTAGACCTATACCACTTTTCATATATTCATAATATGTCTTGGTCTTGAGATAATCAATCTGTGCTTTTTGTTTGTTGGCATTACTAATTTGTCCGTCAAATATGGTGTATTTTAGACCCACTGCTCCTAGATAATAGTCTTTTTCTACATCGGCCGTAGGTTCGTCGTCATTTAGTCCGTATTCTATGTGAGCGCCTATCATAGGATAACTTGAAGCATCGTCGAAGCTGACCTTTTCTTTCATGGTCTGTGTGTTTAGTTGCATAGATTTGTAGTCGTCTCTGTTTGTCATGGCGTCTTGTTGTAGCTGTAGTAGTGGTGGTGGCTTTTTGTCATAAAATACCAATTCCCCCACATCGTCTATAGTTTCATCATCTGTCAAAAATTGTAAATATGCTATAGCTATATCAAACTTTGCTATAGCATCGCTTAGCTGACCTTTTATCGCCTGTCTTGCCATATTTGATTGTTTGACATCTATCACACGGGCAAGTTGGTTTTTGTATAGTCTTTGGCTAGTGCGGACAAATCTATTTGTAGTTTTGATACTTTTTTGTAGCATCTTTATAAACTCTTTTGCTGTTACGGCTCCGTTGTATGCTTTTAAAACCTCTATGCCTATCTTTTTTTTGTCATATTGGAGCTGGTTTAACTTTGCTGATATTTGTAGCTTTGCCATGGTTTTTGCTGACTTTAGCTTGCCCCCTGTGTATATAGGCACATCATATGTCAGTTTGCCCTCGAAGTTGTTTCTCGCATCTGGATTGTTTAGGCGGTCTGGCTGGTGAGCTAGTAGATCGCTTTTGGTCTGTGCTGCTGTAGCTGGGTTCATAAGTCCGCCCATACTGTCTATAAAATCTCCAAACCCAAAGTCGCCAAATGTAGCCTCACGACTAGCTAGCTTTGCACCAAATACATATCCAGCATGATTTGTGCGAGATATATTGTAGGCAAAATCAAGCCGTCCGTAGTCGTAACCCTCTGCTTCTTTGAGTGTTTGACGTGCCTTTTGTGTCTCATATGACTTTGCTTTGAGTTCTTTGTTGTTTTTGATAGTCAAGTCCAAAGCCTGGGCAAATGCCACCTTTTTGCTATACGATACGGTGAGCGTTATCATAAATATCATAATATATTTTATCATCTGTTTCCTTTTATTGTTTTTAGCAACTCTTTTATAAAAGAGGTCAGCATATCTTTGTGATTGTAACCATCTATATCGCTATACACCACCACTGCCTCGCCTAAAGCAAACAAACCTTTGCTAAACAGGTGGGCATTTTGTGTTATGTTGCCTTTGTTTTTTTCATCTGTTAAGATATTGTTGAGCCATCTTTGATATTTTATCTGGATATTTTTCAACATCCGTATCATCTCTTTGTTTTGTGTTCTTATAGTTGTACGAACAAATTGATTATATATTCCTCTTCTGATTTTTGTCATATTATCATCCAATATACATAAACTAAAAAGTGCCATTATTTTATCTTCCAATGTTTTGCTTTTATCTATTTTGTATAGTATCTCTTTGTCATAACTTTCTTGTTCGTATTCTATAACACTATATATGATGTCATCTTTTGATTCAAAATAGTTATATACAGAACCTTTTGATATATCACATTCAGATGCTAGTTCATCTATGGTGAAGCTTGTGTATCCTCTCTTTATAAATAGGTTTACCGCTTCATGTGTTATCCTCTTTTTGGTTTTTTCTCTGTCTACTATTTTTGGCATTGTTTCCTCCATATTTTTATTGACTTTGGGTCATTATAACATTTTATTCTTTATTTAACTCAAATTTTATATTATTTTGATAAAATTCACAAAAAGGATACAGCCATGAACAAAATATCGACTAAGATTATCTACAATCCAGATACGACAGAGACACTAGGCGAGCGAAGAACATTTGGTGGCAACCCAGATGGTATGCTCAACTTTACCAAGCCCAAATACGAATGGGCGACTAAGCTATGGGATATGATGGAGGCAAATACATGGTTTCCAAAAGAGGTGCAGATGACCGCAGATGCCAAAGATTATAAAAATCTAACTTTTGATGAAAAACGGATGTATGACTTGGTTTTGTCACAACTTATATTTATGGATAGTCTACAAACCAACAATATCATGGACAATATGAATCCATATATCACAGCCCCAGAGATCAACGCAGTGCTATCACGACAAGCATATGAAGAGGCAAACCATAGCAAATCATATGCCGTGATGGTGGAGTCTATATCGGAAAACACAGACCTCATATACGATATGTGGAAAAAGGACGAGACCTTGCGAGAAAAAAACAAATATATAGCAGATACATTTGCCGCTTTGGGCGAAGACCCCACAGATGAAAATATAGTCCTAGCTATGTTTGCAAATCAAATTTTGGAAGGTATATATTTTTATGCTGGGTTTGCGGCCATGTATGCACTGAGTAAATCTGGCAAGATGTTAGGTTCATCGCAGATGATACGGTTTATCCAGCGAGACGAGATCACACACCTAGTGCTGTTTCAAAATATGATTAAAAGCACCAAAAAGGAGCGACCAGAACTCTTTACTAAAGAGCTAGAGCAAAAGGTTCGCAACCTCATACGAGGAGCGGTGCATATAGAGACCAAGTGGGGCATATATGTGACCAACAACAAAATATTGGGACTTAGCGACGAGATTATCACAAAATATATCCAATACCTAGCAGACAAACGACTCACAGCAGTAGGATATGAGGCAGAATATGGAGTAGCTCACCCTATCAAGTGGGTAGATGACTATGCTTCGTTTAACGACCAAAAAGTAAACTTTTTTGAAGGTAATGTCGTGAACTATTCCAAAGGGTCACTGAGTTTTGATGATTTCTAGCCTAGTAGCTTTGCAGCTTGACCTTGTGAGTGATTTTGACGACAACTTAGCAAACTTAGTAGAGCATATCAACAGATGTGAGCCATATAGCTTCATAGTAGCACCAGAGCTTTGTTTGACAGGATATTGCTATGACCAACTGCCACAAGCATCTATGTTTAGCGACCGTGCTATAGAAACTATCAAACCTATGTCAGCAGACAGGACTATTGCACTGACCATGATAATGCACGATGAGACACAAAAAGCATATCAAAACACAGCTGTAGTATTTCACAGGGGCGAGATAGTTCATAGACAGTCAAAAGCCAAGCTATTTACTTTGAATGACGAGGCTAGATATTTTGCATCTGGCGATACAGATGGTATCAAGCTGTTTGAGATAGATGGCTTAAAAGTAGGGGTGCTAATATGTTTTGAGTTGCGGTTTATAGACCTATGGCGACAGCTACGAGGAGCCGATATTATAGCAGTGCCGTCTATGTGGGGTAGTTTGCGAAAGCAAAACTTAGAGCAATTAAGCCAAGCCCTAGCCGTGGCAAATCAATGTTATGTGGCAGTAGCAAATAGTGCCGTAGATGATATGGCAAAAAGTAGTGCAGTGATATCGCCATTTGGCGATGTGGTGATAGACGATGACAAGAACTGTATATCTGCTAGATTTTTTACCAAAGAGATAGACAAGATGAGACGATATCTAGATGTAGGTTTGCTGGAGACTAGAGACTAGCAAGGGACTAGATACTGTCTCACAACACAAAGCATGGAGTGTGCTTTGGTATCAAGATTGGCTAGAGCTGATCTATCTTGTCATAACTCTCGTATTTGTCTAATACACTATCGTTTCTGGTCATGATATTGTCCATATCATCGTAGGTGTATTGTAGGTTTCTTAATATGTCATCTCCTTTGCCTGTTTTTAGCCAATATCTTGCTATTGTATCCAATATATCTTAAATTATAGATATTTATATCTTTCTAGAATATTTACGAAATGACTTGATACTCTCGTATATCAAAGCACCAAAAAGTATATTTTTGAGTAAGTTTCCAAACTCCCAAAAGCCCATGTATATTAGCCCCAAATATGGCTTGTGTGTTAAAATTCTATTTAATCAGTGAGTTCAATTGTAGCAAAATATTTTAGCTCCGTAGTGTTTAGGCTAGAGTTAAATACATTTTCTATATATTTGACTCCATCATCTAAAGTTATGCCGCTATTGCTTAGTTTTAGTTGCTTGAAGTTATCTATATCTATTTTTGTAGTAGCTGGATAGATTAGAAGTTTTTTTACCTTTTGTATATCTTTGCTTTTGTTAAATAGTTTTGCATATATTATGATTTGCCTGAAAGCATTTGAGTCGTTGTATAGTCTATCTTTTGTCTTGTATTTAGCATCGATAATATGGTTCAAATCATCTTGTCGTATGATAAAGTCAGGGTATTGTGGCATTTCAAACACATTTTCATGATTTAAAATCAAATGTTTTTCATAGTTCAGTATCTCGGCGGATTTTATGTTGTTGCCTGTAAATTTTCTTGCTTGTTCGTCTCCTATATATAGTCTGTCTTTATATTTTATGTTAAGTTTGTTTTGTACTACTTTTTCAAACATCTTTGCCATATCTATGGTTTGAAATGTTATCGTGTTGTTTTTTAGTTGGTTGTGAAATATCTCTTTTAGTATCTCGTATATGATGGGATTTTTGACAATCTCTTTGGAGTTTTGGTATCTTGTGAAAAACTCTTTTAGATTGTCTTTGTCTATTTGCTGTGAGTTCATAGCATTTGTCGATGATATTTTGCTCAAAAAGTCATATATCTTGTCTGTAGTTTTTTGAAGTTCAAGCTCATTTTTGCACTCTTTAAATAGCACAAATATAGTATCTTTGAGATAAGATATCAAACTATAGACAAAAACTACCAGATCCTTTTGATACGATAGCTTGACAAACTGATAGATCTTTAGTAGGTTTGGTTCTAGTATATTTAGGTTATCTATCTCGTGTCCTACCTTTTTGTCCGATACTATTATCTTGTCTCTTATGGTTCTTTTGTAGTTTAGCAAAAAATCATAAAGAGTATTTAGCCGACTTAGATAAAACTCCAGCTCCATCTCTATAAAGCTCTCGGCACTTGTCAGCTGTGTGATATTGATATCATGTTTGCTTGTCTTTGTGAGTTGTTTGTGGGCTTTGAAAATATCGAAGCTTAGCTTTTGTAGTCTTGATATATTTGTATCATCATCGCTACTTAGTGTTATATCAAAATCTTTTGGTATGACATAGATATGTAGCACCATACATTTGTCGCTATGGACTATATCTATATATGTTTTGAGATGACTTATGTAGTCTTGTTGTCTTCTGGCATTGTTGTCTATGATTTCGTTTTGCTTCAGAAAATTTTCTATACTTTTGATAGTCGCTTTATCAAGATGGGGCAGCTTGTCTCGTATGCTTTTGAGTAGCTCTCTGCTATGTGCTGATGTATCTGTAAAGGCTACATATATATTGTTGTTTATCTGTTTAGCAAAAAACATTAGCTTTCATATATTCCAAAACTATGCAATGTTTTATGAGTTATATCGCCTTTTAGCTCATTTTCAAAAAGCATATTAAACTTATCTTTGGTATCGTTTTTCAGCTTTTGCAAAAGTTTTTTGCCTATGTTGTTTATCATACTGTTTTTGTTGTTGTATATCAGTGAGTTTTTGATCATACCAAAGAAAAATCTCACTAACTTTTTTTGCTCCTCTTTATCCTCTGTGATATTGTCTGTAGCATCTACTATCTTCCATATACCAAAACAGTATCGTTCTATATCATATATATCGTGGTCATTTTCCAATATATCTTTGAGATGGTTGTTGATAGAGACTACACACTCTACAAACTCATCGCTAGGATATTTGTCTCGTAACAGCTCCATCTGCTCTAGTGGGTCTATATACGTTATAGTCGCTCTGTCTTGCCAGTCAGCAAATATATTTGTGGTTTTTTCGTTGAAATTGGCTGCACCAAAAAGATAGAAATTTGACGGATAGACCAGCTTGATATCCTCGCCAGACAGACGGTTGGTGATAGGCACTACAGCTACATCGTCTAAGCTATCGACAAACATATTCCACCGCTTTATAAACTCTTGGGTAGTTGGCCACTCGTCTATATTTAGGTCATCTGGTATATCTACTTTATCTATCAAATCAACTTTTTGTTGGGCTTTAAACAGCGGAGTGTATTCGGACAACAAAGAGGATATGTCTTGGTTGTGAAAGTCATCTAAAAACAGCACATAGTCATCTGCTGGATTTAATATAGCTTTCATGAGAAACTTGAGAAACTCCCCCAGTCTTATGCCGTGTTGGACTGCATCATAAGATATAGCTAGGTCTGTGTTTTGCAGTCCTTTGTATTCGTTGCCTACTCCACCAGATACTGGTATCATCTTGTATCTCTGCGGTGTCAGCTTTGCAAACTGGGCTGTGTCTTGTAGGCTTTTGATATTAAATCCATAACTCTTGCCAGTGCTAGGCTGTCCTATCTTGAAATATATATTGTCATATTTTGTCATTTTGTTCCTTTAGAAAATTTATAAACGGCACTTTGTCCTCTTTGTATATCTGCTCTTTGCCTATCAAAAAGTTGGCAAACGGCACTTTGTCCTCTTTGTATATCTGCTCTTTGCCTATCAAAAAGTTGGCAAACGGTAGTTGCTCTTTTGGTGGCTTTTGTGGTGGCTTTGTGTCCTCTTGGGTTATATCATCGCTATCGCCACCAGTTGAGGCGACTTGTGCTATGGGGCATCGGCTATATGTTTGTATAGATTCTTCGTAGGTGTCGTCCAAGCTTGTGTATATATTATCTAGCTTTGTATAATTTGTGTTTTGTTTCTGTTTTTGGTTGCAGTCTATCGCTTTGAAATAATCACCTATCTTTTCATAACAAGAAGTCATATATATACCACTTTTCATAGCTACAAACAGATCGCCAGTGCGAAGCCCTGAGCGATAGTGGTTTACATCGTCAAAGTCAGCAAACAAACTCTCAAAGGTTTTGCTATCGCCATGAAATACTACTATGGTGCTATCTTTGAGTAGATCAGACAGAGTGTTTCTAAACTTGACTATATTTGTAGCTGTTCCCTCTTCGGTTGAGCTTTTGGAGCTATAATAGAGATCGTGATAATCCAGCACCTTGATATCTTTGAGCTTTTCTGTCATCTTTGCTTTGGTTGTATCGTCTGAGTGTATATGTATAGATTTGTTTGTATCGTCTATAGTCAAATCATATTTAAAACCCAAACCCAAACTGGCGATATGTTTTTCTATACCATCCTCGGATATATGGACTTTTAAACTGTTTTCGAGGTGTGATTCTCCCAAAGGATAGTTCCCACCTATTTGTGGATTAAATATTATCATATCAAACTTTTGATCGTATGGCATATCTTCTAAAAAATCATAATGTGTAATCTTGGCATTTTTCAGCTTAATTTCCTTGTTTATGAGCTCTGTTTCTTTGTCGTTTAGAATTATTTTTGTTGCTGGTATGTCATTGTATAAAATTATATGCGATGTTAAGTTGCCACTACCAAAAGCAGGGTCTAGTATATTTTTGATACTCTTTGTGACTTTGACTAATCTTCTCAAGATATAACCTACAAATGATGCCATATCTTTAGCTGTAGCTGTATCCATATAGAGATATGTCTCTTGTCTTGATTTGCTGTTTGATATCTTTTCGTCGTATGGTGTGGTGTTAAACTTCTCTATCTGGTCCAATACTTCCTCTATCATGTATCTGCTCCAAATGTATGGGATATAAGTAGGTCTCTCATCTGTGCTGATTTTTGTCCCATCTTTATATGCAATCTTTTCATATCGCTACTCCATGTATCATAATCTTGCAAAAATCTAGCTAGTAGCTTCTGTATCTCGAGCGATGTTTTGTGTTTGGTAGGTTTGGGTATAGGTATGTTTATCTTTGCTTTTTCGCTATCGTTTAGATTTTTCCCCAATGCTTGTATCTCTCCACATTTTGGATACTCTAGTTCACAGTTTATCGCCACATATTCAGCATCGTAACCATCTTTTAAAGTCAAAATATCTATGGCTTGATTGCAATAAGCCGGCATAGATGAGTTGTATATTTTGACACAACCGATAGTCAATAAAAACGAAACCAATATATCACCCTTTTTTATAGGCACCAATTTTTCAGAATTCCCAGTATTTTTGCTATCTACCTTTTTTTTCACTAGCTCCATCGTGGTCTTTTCTTTTGTGTTTGGATTGTCTATATATAGTCCGTCTTGTTTTGTCAAGTCTGCTACAGTAAACCAGTTTATATCTCCATATTCAACTCTATCTGGAGTGAAGCCCATCTTTTTATAGCATATTTGTTTGGATTTATCATCAGATATGATTTTTTTGTCCTCAAACTTTATATCCTCAAACTTTATATCTTTTATAGGATTGTCGCCTTGGTGTTCTAGTAGCCACATATCAAATCGCTCCAACAAAAAGGGGTCTTTGGTGTTTGAAAATATCCTATCTCGCATACCATCGCCTAGCTCATATATCTTGTCCATCATGGGAGAATACAGATGAGCCAACAGGTCTAACTCTACACTCCAATAGTCCAGAAACTCGACTATGATCTGCTGTATCTGTAGCGATGTTTTATCTTGTGTGGGTTTGGGTATAGGTATGTCTATTTTTGATAGATTGGCATTGTTTGCTTTTGAGCCAAAACCAAATGAGTGCTTTTCTTTTTCTATTTTATAAGCATATAAAAAATATTGTTCCGCTATATGCTTGTCAACAAATTCAACAACTTTGCATACATTTGTAGTATAAAAGCCATTTGGATAATCTGTTGATTTTCTTAATTTTAAATTTCCTGCGTAACCATCGGCGGTTATAGTATAGTAGTCATTATCAATGTAATGCTTTACTTTATTGTATTTACTTTTTGTATCATTGTATACATAATGTTCTTTTGGATAAGCCTTGTTGTTTCCAATCAGTGATTTAATATATCCCATCATATCTGTTTTTGCTCCAGCACTTATCAGAGGAATATTGCCTTGTGTATTTTTTCTTTTTGTGTATCCTGAAGGAAATTCAGAACCATTTGACAAAGAAACAATATCAAACAATGGCTTATATTTAAACACAACATCTCCTATATCAAAGTCGAGATATTTGCCTTTCATTTTTTGCCATATTTGAAAATATTTCACTATCTGTGGGCTGACATTCACTATAGTAACCTTTTGCTTTGACACAATAAATCCAAAGTTTCGTTGATCTGTCTGGCTAGTTCGTCCAGCGAAACTGTGTTTTTGAACTGTTTTTTGGCTATATGTTGTGATATATTGATGTCATGTTTGTCTGCTGTGTCAATATTTGTAGATATATACTTTGTTGACTTGTTCATGAGCGATACTATCTTTTTGATATTTTGTGGGCTGTAGCAGTGCTTCATCTTGTCTTGACTTGCTGGGTGTAGGCTATACAGATTTTGTTGGTCGTTGGTAGTTTGTATCAGCTGTGTGGTGCTATGGGTGCAACTATTGTCAAAAAACCAAACATGAGAGCATATATCTGTATTTGTAAACATAGCACGAGGTTGCTCTATCAGTGCTGTGAGATAGTGGGTGTCAAATATAGCTTTTCGTATCTTTGCTTCGCTTGATCTTTCGTTGCCTGTGCTACTCAATGTGCTAGAGCTTATCACCGCTGCTTTTGCTTTTTTGCCACTTTTTTTACTCATCTGTAGTAGCTTGAGTATATGTAGCATAAACAAAAACTGCCCGTCTGACTTTCTAGGGGTGACTATCTTTTTGTCGTCCTTGACACATATGAAGTTGGAGTCGTTATCTAAGCTCATATTTTCCACTATCTGTGTGTAGTCGTGCTTCCAATCCACCCCAAAAGGTGGATTTGCTATGATAAAGTCGAAGCTGTCTTTGCCGTTGATTTTTTTAAATGCTGGATTTATGAGAGTGTTGCCATATGCTATGGTGTTTGTTATGCCTGATATTTCTAAAAATATCTTGCAGAGTAGCCATATCTGTCCGTGCATCTCTTGTCCATATACCTCTATATCTTTGTTTGTTTTTTTTGACAAATAATACGATGCTTCCATGAGCATACTACCTGTGCCACAAGATGGGTCATATATCGCCAGTGTAGGAGTGCTGGAGTTTTTGAGATCTTCCACTACTGTTTCACACATGAGGTGTATTATGGATTTTTGAGTGAAGTGCTGACCAGTTAGATCGCCTGTGAGTTTTTTCATACGAGATATAGTCGTCTCGTATAGGTCTTTGTATTGTTCTTTGGGACAATCCACAAAGTGAGCTTTGGCGATATATATATCTAGCACCATCTCGAGATAATGATTAGGCAACTCCAGTATATATCGTGACAGCTCAAAAGTGCGATCGTGATCTATGTAGTCCAATATATTTTCGCTTTGTTTGCCTGGATTTAGCTCTTTTGATTGGGTAAAATATCTCAGCTGGGCTGTGCCTAAGTTTGCTATATCTTTGATGATATTTAGAAATGTCTGTTTTGTATCATCACTTGAGTATTTTGATATATTTTCGCCTAAGCCAAAGTCGTTTCTGTAGTCAAAGTCAAACACCACCAAAGAGTTATCGACCAAAAGTTTCACAGCCATAAACGCCATGATTCTCTGGTCGTATCCAGCTTCGCTGACACCTATACCTCTCAATATATCTGCATAAGCCCAATAAAAATCACTCAGCTCTTTGGTCGTGTTATGCTGTGTTTTGGAAAGTTCAGCGACCTTGTGTGCTTTGCGAACTCTTGATTTTGTCTTTGTGCTTGTGTTTGTAGGCACTGCTATATCTATAGTCAATATACCTTGTCTATTTTTGGTCACCACTTCTTGCTCCTTCTATTTTAGGTTATTATACCCAAACAACCTAAATATCCTCTCTGTTTCGCTATCTTGCTTCATAATATTATTTAAAAAAATATCATAAAATAGTTTTGGTATCAAGATTGGTTAGTGCTGACCTACCTTTTTGTCCAAATATCTGTTTATATCGGAGTGTATGAAGCCGTTTTTGTCCACAAAGGTTAGGTCATCGCTACGCAGTTCGCCTAGCGACCTTTTGCCCATGATGGCTAGTATCGTCTTGACTCCTTTGAGCAAGTTTTTGTGGTAGTTTTTTATCTTGATCGCTTGTCGTCTTATGAGATATGATTTTCGTAAGTGTAGCTTTTGTGTAGCTAGACCTACAGGACAATCGTGGCTTCCCTCTCCTGAGCACATCTTCGCTCGAATACACCCAGCACTTAGCATAAACCCTCGCCCAATAGCAACCATATCAGCACCCAACGATAGCTTGACTATCACATCATCTGGAGTGAGTATCTTGGACGATGCTATGATCTTGACTTTCTCTTTGAGCTTTAGATCTGTTAAAGTGGTGTTTGCTATGTGTATGGCGTCTTTGATATCTAGTCCGACTCTGTCCATGAGATATAGCGGAGCTGTAGCACTACCGCCATCGCCCCCATCTATAGTGAGAAAATCCGGCACACCTGCTATGCCCTCATCGTCTCGTCTTTTCATCTCACGGGCTAGTTGTTTGAAGCCATCTTTGGACGATATGACTATCTTGATGCCTACTGGCTTTTGAGAGAGTTTCTGTAGTTTGGCTACAAAATCAAACAAATCCTCGACGCTTTTGATACTTTCAAATCTATTTGGAGCAAAGATATTTTTGTGAGGTTGTATACCACGAAAATATGCTATAGATGGTGAGACTTTCGATGCTACTAGTTTACCGCCTGTTTGTTTGGCTCCTTGGGCTAGCTTGATCTCTGTTGCCTTGCAAAATGAGATGGTCTTTTGGTATCGTTCATCATCAAAGTTGCCTTGAGCATCTCGACAGCCATATAGTCCACTACTTAGCTGATATATGATATCTGGCATATCAGTAGGTGGTGTTTTGGGAAAATTCTCTAGTGGTTTACTCCAAGCAGGGCGATACATGGTGTAGTCATCTCTGTTAAATATATATGTATCTATCTCGCCTTTTTTTACATACTTGGACTTGAGTAGTCTTATCGCTGTGTAGTGGTTGATAAAATATGCAGTCAAGATATATACATATTTGTCTAGTTTGCCCAAAGTGATAATATCCATATATTTGTCGGTAAACTCTCTATGGGTGAAAAAGAAGTTTGTAGTCAGCCCACCTTCACCTGTGTTTATAGGAAAGTTGCCATCATACGATGCTTTGGTATATGCCTTGGTAGCTTCGGGGCTCAATGCCCCATCACTCATAGCGCTTCTACAGACAACAGACTTGGTAGTCCATGGGTTTGGACAATTTTCTCCAAATTTTATAGAAAAATCATCGGATACTTCGTCGTTATTGTATACTATGTTTGAGTGCTTTATGAGAAACTTAGGGTTTGGCTGTCGTTGGTTTGGTGCAAAAGAGACATAGCCATCTTTGTTGTACGAAGCATTATATACCCAGTCTATTTTGTCTTTTGATTCGTAGAAATCTTCACTGGCAAAATATTGGCGAAGTGGTTCTCTCAAGGCTTCTAGCACATATCTAAACCGACCTATGAGAGGGTAGTTTATGAGTAGTTGTCTTTTTCGTTGGATAAATTTGTCATATATGATGATATTGACGATGATAAACAGAAAAATATAAAATAGATATATCATAGTTATTTTCTTATGATATCGTAGTTGCTTTTTGCTCTAAATTTAAACAATCCTTTGCGGTATACAGGATTTGTCTGGATACTTGTAAATCCAATATAAACATGGTTGCCAAACTTGTCGTTGTAGTTTATGCTTTTTATCTTCTCGCCTTGTAGCTTGACTGTATATACTACACCTTGTAAAGATGAACGATATTTGCCACCACCTATCTTTTTGGCGCTACCCAATATACCGTTGATACTAAGTCCGCCATCTATAGAGGTGTATATAGCTTGCTCTAGCATAGGCTCCTCTATGATAACTCTAGAAGTAGTTATATATATATTTTTGACTGTGGGTGTTTTATATTTCCACAATATATTTTTGGCTTTGTTTGTATATATGCGACCACTATATCGCAACTTTTTGCCTTGGGTGTTGGTGACAACTTGAGTAAAATTTGCTTTAAATGGTCTTATAACCACCGCTTGTAGTATATTTACAGCAAACAGCAAAACTGCTAAAATCTTTATTAACTTCATATTTTTCCTTTTTTTGTATTGTATCTTAAAAAATTGATAATATCCTTAAAATATAAAATTAGTTTAAAAACAGCTCTATATCTTGGACTATCTCGTCTATAGCCACACTCGCTTTTTGATACAACACCTTGTCTATGTTTGTATCATCTATAGCATCACTAGGCTCTAGGTTGTTGAGTATAGTTCGGTCGGCATATTCACACAGCATACGGATATCTATAACATTGCCACTAGTGCCTATGATAACCAACAGCTCGCAGCCTGTTAGAAAGTCGTGCATATCGCTATATTTTGGTGCCGGTTCACCAAAAAACACAATATTTGGTCGCAACAACTCGTGGCACTTGGGACAATGCTCTTGGTAGCTAGCTAACTTGGTATATCCTATATCTGCTATAAATCCACAGCTAGGACAGACAACTTCTCGCAAAAATCCATGCAGATGCAACAGATCTACACAGCCTGCTTTTTCAAACATATCGTCTACATTTTGTGTGATTAGCTTGATATCGTTTGGATATTTGTCGCAGATAGCTTTGATCTGTCTGTGTGCATGGTTTGGTTTTTTGTGTTCTATGTCTGCTCTTCGTTTGTCATAAAACTCTATAGTCTTCTCCCTGTTTGTCTGCAAGCATCCTGCCATACATATATCTTCTATTCGGTATTTTTCCCATAGACCACCACTATCGCGAAATGTAGATATACCACTTTCGGCACTGACACCTGCTCCAGTAAATATGATAACTTTTGCCACAAATCTCCTTTTTGTCTATTTTATAGGTTTGTTTTGCCATGTCATATGGCATGATACACAACTTTTTGACAGCTCGTGGATGTTTTGGTTTATCTCTAGCCAGTCATCTGTTTTGAGTGATTGTTCGATTTTATACATGGCTTTGTGTATCTGCTCGTCATAATACAAAAGCGACTGCTTAAATCCCTCTTGGTCTGATGGCTTCATAATATTCCACGGCTTGCTCTTTGGTGCGGGGTGGTCTTGTATCATCAAGGCACCTGTTTTTATGATTGTTTTATCTTGGTATATCAATCCCTCCTGTATAGCACAATAGCCATCGGCAAACTGCAACATAATCTCTCTATATGTCATATTTGACTTGGTTTTGCTATCAACTAAACCATCTATATCATCATGAGTGTGATATTGATCATCTGTTGATATAGCAAGGATCAAAACACTACATAGGCATACAGACAGCAATATTTTTGTCATACTTTGGTCTCTTTGACTATCTTGATAAATTTACCACAACCTTTTTCTTTTGTGCCACTGTTTCGTTTGAACTCTTTGGCTCCTGCTTTGTATAGCCTATATCTCTCACATCTGTCATTCTCTTTGCACTCGTGATTGTCACATGCTAATATCTCTTCGTTCATCTGTTCTCCTTTTGTTTTGATCTGTTTTCATTTTCATCTTTGTTGTCTCTTTGAATATATATTTGATACAACACTATAGCTATGCCTAAGTTTATCAGCATATCTGCTAGATTGAATATAGCAAACTCAAATCCACAATGCCAATATATATAGTCCACCACCCCTATGTGGTGAAACCTGTCGTATATATTGCTAACTCCAGCACCGATTATCAATCCTATAGATACAAAATATGTGCTAAAAAGCTCTCTGTATATACTTAGATATATGACTATACCTACTATCATAGCTATCTGTATATATTTTAAGTTATGCTCCAAAAAAGCAAACATAGAAAATGCCACACCTTTGTTGTATGCTAACACCAGCGATATACACTCACCTGGAAGTTGGAAGCCATCTACAAAAATCATCTTGATATATTGGTCTATCAAAAAAACCACTACAAATATAGACAAAGATATAAGAAATTTTATCCGCATAGTTCATTTTCCAATAGTGTTTGTAGCTCACTCATAGAGTTTCGCACAATACTATCGTCTTCGCCCTCTATGAGTAGTCGCACTTTGTTTTCTGTGCCAGAGTATCGCACCAACACACGACAGCCCATATCCTCAAATTTTTGTTGTAGCTCTTTGAGTCCTTTTATGCTATCTAGTGGCAACTTCTTTTGGATATCTATATTTACAAGTAGTTGAGGCGAAAGTTCAAATGGATTGAATAGTTCGCTTACCTTTTTGTCGCTATCGCTGACTATAGACAGCACCGCCAGAGCCGATGCCAGCCCATCGCCTGTCTTTGCTATATCTTTGAGTATTATGTGTCCGCTTTGTTCTGCCCCAAAGTTTGCACCAATTTCACTCATCTTTGCTAGCACAAATCTATCTCCCACATCTGTTCTATATGTTTGGATATCGTGTTTTTGTAGGTATGTCTCTATTGCCATGTTGCTCATGACAGTGATGACACACTCATCATTTATAAGTTTAGCTTGGTTTTTCAAGCTTACGGCTATAGTCGCTATAAGTTTGTCGCCGTCTATTGCTTGTCCTTTTTCATCTACTACGACCAATCTATCTGCATCGCCATCTAGTGCTATACCTATATCTGCTTTGTGTTTCAATACTTCTTGACCCAATTTTTGAGGGGACAATGCTCCGCAGTGGTCGTTGATATTTATACCATTTGGCTTATCATTGATCACTATTAAGTCGGCATCTAGCTCTCTCAATATAGTAGGTCCAACTTTGTATGCCGCACCATTGGCACAATCAAGCACAACTTTGATACCATACAAAGTTTTATTTATAGGAAACGAACTTTTGATAGATACTATATATCGTCCTATGACATCGTCTATTCGTTTGGCTTTGCCGACCTCTTTGCCTGTCTTATAAAACTTTTTGTGACTAGATTCGTCGAAATATATATCCTCTATCAACAACTCTTCTCTTTCGCTTAACTTATCACCGTTGCAGTTGAAAAACTTCAAACCGTTGTCGTAGTATGGGTTGTGAGAGGCACTGAGCATGATCCCTGCATCGCACCGCATACTTTGGGTCAGGTATGCTATCGCTGGAGTCGGCATAGGACCTATCTGGACGACATCATATCCTACGCTTGTCAGACCTGCTACTATGGCATTTTCTATCATATAGCCACTTCGTCTAGTATCTTTGCCTAGTAGTATTTTGCCAGTTTGTTTGGAGCTTCTGTTTTGAAAATAGACACCCATACTCAATGCCAATCGCATCGCAGTAGCAACATCCAAAAACTCGCCAGCTTTGCCTCGTACACCATCTGTGCCAAATAATCTTTTCATAAATTTTCACTTTTTTTGAGTATTGTAGCGTAATTTTATAAAATTTAGATAAAATGATAAAAAAAGGATAAATTTGAAAAAAGTTACGAACACAAAAAACGCATTTAGTTTGATGGAGCTACTCATAGTCATATTGATACTAGGATTGCTCGCCGGCTTGATATTGCCAAACCTTATGGGAAAAGCAGGCAACGCAAAACGAGATATCACATGTATTCAGATGAATACAATCTCTCAAACACTCAAGATGTATAAATTAGACAACGGTATCTATCCAGATAGCTTAAAAACACTGCTAGGTAAAGATAATTCAAGCAGTTATTTTAGTGATAATAAACTACCACAAGACTCGTGGAAAAATGATTATGTATATACCAAGTCGGGTGAGAGCTTTGACCTCATATCACTAGGAGCAGACAAAAAAGAGGGCGGTGAGGGCGAGAGTGCCGATATCAAATTTTCTCTATGTGGAAAAAAATAGGTGCTTTTACAATAGTAGAAGTTCTGCTGGTGATATTTCTAATATCACTGCTTTATGTTTCATTTGCCAATATTGATATAAATTATCAACCAAAAGACAAACTAGTCACAAACCATAACTTGTGCTATGAGCTCAAAAAGCTCATAACAAGTCCTACCGACCATATCAGCTTGGTCATATATACAGGGGATGGTGACAAAACTATCACTAGATTTTTGCACAATGATTCACCTGTAGAAGCGAAACTAAAGCTAAACATAGACTACAAAAATATCTATGAGCTTGATCTAAACAGTGATCTTATAGAAAAAGTGTATCGAGATATAACTATAGGCGAAAAAACTTTTCCAGTGTTGTTTCGGTTTGAAGTGTTTGATGGTGGATTTTGCACCAAATATGTCTATAAAATAAAAGAGAAATACTATATTCAATATCCGTTTGAAAACAACTCAAAACAGTTTGATCCAAATGATATAAAAAAAGAGATAACCATATGAAAACTATCACAGTCATAGATACATTTGGATTTTTGTTTCGTAGCTTTCATGCTTTGCCACCTCTATATGCTTCAAATAGTTTCCCAACAGGTATGCTCACTGGCTTTATGAACTTTGTGCTAAACATAGGCAAGGATTTTGAGACAGATTATATAGTGTTTGCTCTCGATAGCAAGGGCGGCAACTTCCGACACGATATATATCCACAATACAAAGCAAACAGAAAGCCACCACCAGAGGAGTTGACCAAACAACTGCCAGTAGCCATATCGTGGATAGAGGCTATGGGATTTACAACTATTGCCGTAGATGGATTTGAAGCAGATGATGTCATAGCAACTATAGCAAATGCGACAAAAGACCTAGATATAAACACCATAATAGTCAGCCATGATAAAGATTTGTATCAGCTCATAGACGACAAACACAACATAAGTTTGTTTGATCATATCAAAAAAACAAAGATAGACAAGCAGTATTGTATTGACAAGTTTGAAGTATCGCCAGAGCAGTTTGCCGACTATCAAGCACTCATAGGCGACAGCTCAGACAATATCCCCGGAGCAGTAGGAATAGGTGCAAAAACAGCTGTGCCTTTGATACAAAAGTTTGGTTCGCTTGAAAATATATATGACAATTTACACGAGCTGCAAAAGCCCCGGCACAAAACTTTACTAGAAAATAGCAAGACAGATGTATTTATGAGCAAACTACTGGTAACTTTGGATAAAAATTGTTTTAAATTTAGATTGGATGATACTATGAAGTTGCCATCTGTAAATCCAGTTCTAAAGATACAGGAGATACTAGAGCAGTTTGATATGAAAGCAGTTTTAAAAAAACTTCAAAATAGCGGACTCAACTACAAGACCACAGAGCCTGCACCCAAACCCAAAGTGGAGTTTAAATATATACTGCTAAATGAGGAGCAGAAACTTTTTGAGATTATAGACAATATACCTAGCGATAGTATCGTGGCATTTGATACAGAGACCACAGATATAGATAGCAAGACAGCAAAGATAGTCGGCTTTTCGTTTTGTTTTGACAGCGATGTGGCATATTATGTGCCTATTGGACACAGCTATCTAGGAGTAGTGGAGCAAATAGACAAAAGCACTGCCAAAACCGCTATAGATAAGCTAAACCGACACCGCCTAGTGTTTCAAAACTACAAATACGACTTCGTCATAATCAAAAACAACTTCGATATAACTCTAAATCTATTTGCCGATACTATGGTGATGGCTTGGTTGTGTGACAGTAGCGGTGCTGTGGGACTTGATAAAATAGCTAGGCGATATTTAGCTCATGAGATGATAGCATACAAAGATATAGTCAAAAAGGGCAGCGACTTTTCATCTATAGATATAGACAAGGCATGTGAATATGCGGCAGAAGACGCACTGATGACTTACAAGTTATACCACATATTTGCCGATAAATGGACACAAAAACCATATGAAAAGTTTCGCACCATAGCAGATGATATTGAGTTTCGTTTTATATCAGTGCTTATAGATATGGAGCAAAATGGCATAAGGATAGATAAAAATATTTTGCAAAACCTAAACAAAGAGTTCAAAGCTACCCTACAAGGGCTACAGACAGATATACACGAGATAGCTGGTGAGCCGTTTAATATCAAATCGCCCATGCAAATGTCAAATATATTGTTTGACAAACTCAAGCTCAAACCTACCAAAAAGACAAAGTCAGGATTTAGCACAGATGAATCCGTGCTAGTAGGACTGGCAGATGACCACGATATAGTGCCAAAACTGCTACGATATAGACAGATACAAAAGCTAAACTCTACATATGTAGAGCCGTTTATCAAGCTAACTCTAAAAGATGAAGCCCAAAAAATATACACATCGTTCGTGCATACAGGCACAGCAACAGGACGACTTAGCAGCAAAAACCCAAACTTACAAAACATACCCACCAGGACAAAAGAGGGTCAAAGTATCAAGCGAGCTTTTGTAGCAAAACAGGGCAGTGTGCTAGTAGGACTGGACTATTCACAGATAGAGTTGCGACTGCTGGCACATTTTAGCAAAGACCCCACACTGCTAGAGGCATTTAACAATGGCGAAGATATACACTTACAAACTGCTATCAAGATATTTGGGACAGATGAAGCCCCAGCAAACAGACACATAGCAAAGACCATAAACTTTGGGCTGATATATGGTATGGGGTCATCGAAACTAGCTCAAACTTTGGGTATAACGACAAAAGAAGCGAAGCTATATACACAAAAATACTTTGAAAGTTTCGACACGGTCAAGGATTATTTAGATACTATAAAACAGTTTGCCATAGCCCATGAATATGTGGAGACGATAGTAGGGCGACGAAGGTATTTTCCGCTTAAAGATGCCAGGCCATTTGAAGAGGCGAACTATCTGCGAGAAGCGGTAAACACAGTATTTCAAGGCACTGCCGCGGATATTATCAAGCTAGCCATGATACAAATACGACAGAAGTTTAAAGATAACGATGATACACAGATGCTACTACAGATACACGATGAGCTGATATTTGAGATAGATGAAGGTGTAGCACAGACACGAGCTGCCCAGATACGAGAAATCATGGAACATATATATCCTATAGCGGTGCCGTTGGTTTGTTCTGTAAGTATGGGCAAAAATTGGAGTGAGCTAAAATAATGCGGATAGATACCATATGCAATATCATAGATGCCAAACTACTCAACAAACCATCTATCAATCTAGTAGCCACATGGACTACAAATATAGACAAAGTAGAGGACGGCTCACTGTTTGTAGCTATAGACAAAGGCGATATACCCAAAGCGATAGCCAGTGGAGCTTATGCTATATTGTCTCAAACTATAGACCAAACAGATATCAAGCAAGATGAAGATATAGCATGGATAAAAGTCGCTAACACAGAGCTAGCATGCATCAAGATTAGGCGATTTCAACTGACAGGACTAGATGTATCTGGATTTGTCTGTGATGATATCACTATCGATATATTTCAAACCATCATCAAAAAAAACGACCATATAATCTTTTTGACAGGCAATATATTTGATGACTTTGACAGCATACACACCAAGCCAACATCAAAGATATATATCTGTACAGATAGCAACTATATAGATAAACTTATACCAAGCTCTGGCAAAATAGACAGTGGTGATGTAAATGATGTTTCAAATATAGTTTGTCATTCGTTGTTTGAGACTAGTTTTGTATTTAGTGGCTATAGTTTTGAGCGGATACGACTACCGGCACTATATATTAAACAGTTTTTAAATATATTTGAGTTTATCAAATCACAGCGACTAAGCGATATAAAAGTAGATATAGCCATGCTAAAACACCTACATATATTTTCTCCTTTGTTTATAGATACTAGACTACATATAGCCGACTTTGGCAAGACAAACAGCTTTGTGCTAGCAAATGAAAGCACCAGTATATCACGAGACCAGATACAATACATCAAACAAAAGTTTGGATTTTTGCGACTAAATATAGTAGATGGTTTGATGGAACCAGACCAGATACGAAAAGCGATAAATACAGAGAAAAATATCAACTATATATCTGGTATCTCTTATGAAAATATCAAAGATATATTGAGTCAAAAAAGTTTGATATGCATAAAAAGCAGCTTGTTTTAGCAAGTTTAGATAAAATAACAAAAAGGGCATAGATGAGTAGAAAATATTGTGAAGATATCACACAAGCAGACATAGGAAACAAAGTTCAAGTAGCAGGTTGGGTAAACAACAGACGAGACCACGGCGGACTTATATTTATAGACTTGCGAGACAAAGGCGAAGTGGTGCAGCTAGTTTGCGACCCTACAGACGATGAGCTATCGTGGAAGACAGCTGACACTGTGCGAGATGAATATGTGCTAGTAGCCACAGGAGTAGTGCGATACAGAGGAGAGGGACTAGAAAATCCCAAGCTAAAGACAGGCAAGATAGAGATAGTAGTAGATAGTTTGACCATAGAAAACAGGTCAAAGCCTATGCCATTTGATATAAATGACCCCAAAGTAAACGATGAGATAAAACTCAAAAACCGTTTTTTGGAACTTCGGTCAACAAAGATGGCAAATATATTTAAGCTACGACACAAAGTGAGCTTGACTGCTAGAAATACACTTGATAGTTTAGGCTTCATAGATATAGATACACCCATACTCACCAAATCAACCCCAGAGGGAGCTAGAGATTATCTAGTGCCTAGTCGTGTTCATGGTGGAGAGTTTTATGCTCTACCACAATCACCACAACTATTTAAACAGCTTCTTATGGTCAGTGGGTTTGACAGGTATTATCAGATAGCTAAATGTTTTCGTGATGAAGATTTACGAGCAGATAGACAGCCAGAATTTACACAGATAGATGTAGAGATGAGCTTTTGCACACAAGATGATGTGATACAAGTAGCCCAAAAACTAATATATGATATATTTGATGCAGCAAATATAGAAATAGACAAAAATATAAAGCAAATAACCTATAGTGAAGCTATGGAAAAATATGGTAGCGACAAGCCAGATGTGAGGTTTGATATGAGCATGGTAGATGTGGCAGATATATTTGCAAACAGTTCAAATGAGATATTTAGTAGTATTGCCAAAGATACAAAAGCAAATCGTATAAAAGCCCTACGATGTCCCGGAGGCGACAATATATTTTCCAAACGACAGATGAAAGGGTTTGAGGAGTTTGTGCGAAAGTTTGGAGCTAGTGGGCTGGGGTATTTTCAGCTAAAAGAGGATGGGCTAAAAGGACCACTAACCAAGTTTTTCGAGCCAAATGACCTTGATAATATCATCAAAGCAACACAGCTACAAGTAGGCGATGTGGTGTTTTTTGGTGCAGGTGAGAAAAAGCTAGTATGGGACTATATGGGACGACTTAGAGTTTATCTAGCAGAACTTATGGATATAATACCTAGCGATACTTACAAGTTTTTGTGGGTCGTGGAGTTTCCTATGTTTGAGACAGACGACGGCAAGACAAAGGCACTGCATCATCCTTTTACTATGCCCAAAAACTTAGACGACTTCGACCATATAGAAGATATCCAATCATTTGCTTATGATATAGTGTTAAACGGTGTTGAACTTGGTGGCGGAAGTATAAGAATACACAAAAAAGATATCCAAGACAAAGTGTTTGAGCTGATGAATATAGACAAGGAGGAAGCGGACGATAAGTTTGGATTTTTGCTGCATGCACTAGAATATGGAGCTCCACCTCACGGAGGGTTTGCTATGGGGTTGGATAGGTTGATAATGTTGATAACTGATTCTAGTAGCATACGAGATGTAATAGCATTTCCCAAGACACAAAAAGCCCAATGTCTGCTGACAAGCGCTCCTAGTCCTATAGACAAGGGGTTGTTGGATGATCTAAGCCTGAGACTAAAACCAAAGGTATAAAGCTTGAGCTCAAACTATGACAAAAATACAAAATATTTATCTATAGAAAAAGCAAAATATATAGACGAATACAAGATATTTTTGTCGTTTGATGATGGCAAACAAAATGTATTGGATTTTGGAGACTTTATAACCAAATCACAGCACCCAGATGTCCGAAAATACCAAGACAAAAAATTGTTTCGAAGCTTCGACATAAAACACGGCGAGTTAATGTGGGATGATTTTGATATGGTGTTTCCTGTGTCCGATCTATATCACGGGAAATTATAGAGTCAATATATGGCAAGTTTGCACGACAAGATAGGCACTAGACTTGCCATGATACTGACTAGATTTAACGACGGTGACAGCTTCACTATAGATGAGCTAGCAGTAGAGTTTGGAGTGTCATATCGCACAATATATCGTGATATCAACGAAAGGTTGGTATTTTTACCTATAGAAAAAAAGCACGACAGATATAGTCTAGCACCCTATTATCTAGGTCAGCTTAGCTTCAAAGATATAAACAACTTCGCAAGTATCAGTGGTATAGCCGAGCTGTATCCATCGCTTGATCGTGAGTTTGTGGTGGATCTGCTAAACACCAAAGTAAATCATGCTTTCATGGTCAAAGCTAGTAAACATGAGGATATAAGTGAAAACACACAGTTATTTACAGATATCAACATAGCCATAGTCAAAAACCAAACCATAAACTTCACATATAAGGACAAACCACGAACGGTCAATCCATATAAACTTATAAACACTTATGGTATATGGTATCTGTCTGCCGATGAGGACGGTTTACTTAAGACCTACAGCTTTACAAAGATAAAAAAGTTCAAAAATACCGAAAAACTATTTAAGCCCAACAAAAAATTTGTCCATATCATAGAGCAAGACACAGCAGTATGGTTCTCTCAAGACCGCGCAGAGGTGCATCTGAAAGTCGATATATCTGTAGCAGAGTATTTTGATAGACGCGAGCTACTACCTCACCAAAACATAGTCGCCAAACACACAGACCACTACGAGATATCTGCTGTGTTTTCATATAAAGCAGAGGCGATAAAGTTTGTGCGGTATTGGATACCGCATATCGAGATATTATCGCCAGTGACACTCCAGCAGGAGCTAAACGCACAGCTAGACAAATATACAAAGCAGTCAAGAATGGAGTTGAAACTCTAATTTATAGTGCCTTTTTTGGAGTTGAAACTTTGATTTTATATACTATTTTTGGAGTTGAAACTCCGATTTGGAGTCTCTTTTTTGTAGTTACAAGTTTAATTTGATACAATATGTCAAAA
>JAOZMC010000016.1:0-6793 GCA_029934475.1 Arcobacteraceae bacterium | reverse complement strand
GATTTGGAGTCTCTTTTTTGTAGTTACAAGTTTAATTTGATACAATATGTCAAAATTTATCAAAAGGACCATATATATTACAGAACATACGAGACTTACAAGCAAAGATATTTCGCAAAAACAGCTTCAAATACAGACGGTATCTTCACAAAGAGATAACACTAGACGACAAACTCATAGGCATAGTGGGTGCTAGAGGAGTAGGCAAGACTACATTTCTCATACAGCACCTAAAAGACTCACCACTGAAGTTTTCTCAAAAACTATATATTAGTGCCGATATCATAAATATATCGTCACTCTTTGAGATAGCGGAGGAGTTTCAAGCACAAGGCGGCAAGCTTCTTGTCATAGATGAGATACATAAATACAACAACTTTGAGATAGAGTTGAAAAAGATTTATGACATACTAGATATCCAAGTCATATTTAGCGGTAGCAGTGCTATAAGTATAGACAACTCAAAAGCCGATCTCAGTCGTAGAGTAGTCATATATAGTTTCTCTGGCTTGTCGTTTCGTGAGTTTGTAGAGCTTAGCGATGGCATATCGCTACCGACTTATACTCTGGATGATATATTGACCGACCACATAGATATAGCATATGAACTCAAAGACAGATTTAGTTTGAAACAAAGATTTGACGAATATATCAAGTATGGGTATTATCCGTTTTATTTCGAACACAAAAAAAACTACCTGCTCAAGCTACACGAGACTATCAACACAGTCATAGAAGTAGATATACCGGCGGTATATCCTATCACATATAGTAGTGCGGTGAACTTGAAAAAGCTAGTGCGACTTATATGCGAGTCCTACCCATACACTCCAAACATGAACAGACTTTTAGAGATGTTAAATATGCCACAAAACTACAAAGGGTTGTATAGATATATGGGATTTTTGCACCGTGCAAGCGTGCTAAATATCATAAACCAAAAGTCAAAAGCTACAAATATGTTTAAAAAACCAGACAAAATATATCTACACAATACAAACTTGCATTATGCGTATTGTGAAAATACACACATAGGCACCGTGAGAGAGTCGCTGTTTGCTTCTATGCTACGGTCAAAACACAGCTTGACTATACCAAAAAAGGGCGACTTTTTGATAGATGATAGATACACGGTGGAGATAGGAGGCAAAAACAAAACAGGCAAACAAATACAAGGTGTGACAGATAGCTTTCTAGTGCTGGACGATATAGAGATAGGATCGCCAGGCAGAGTGCCTTTGTGGTTGTTTGGATTTTTGTATTAAATATAAAATAGCAAGATTAATATAAATATGGTATAATAGAAAAAATTATAAAACGACAAAGGAGGATCAATGCAAACTTTAAGACTGGAAATAAAAGATGATATGATGGAAAATGTTATGTGTCTGTTGGGCAAGATAGATGATATAAAAGTTGAAAATATCACAGATACAAGCTTGTCGGACATCAAGATGTTTGAAGAGGCCAAAAAAGACACAAAGTCGATCAAGAGTATAGATGAAGTGCTCAAAGAGTACAATATTGATAGTTAATGTCCTAAAAAAAGCACAAAAAGATATAGCTAAAATAGACAAAAAACAGATCAAAGATATATTGTTGGCTATTAAACAACTTGAAAATTATCCAAATATTTCAAATATCAAAAAACTTATAAATCACAAACCAATCTATAGAAAAAGGGTAGGTAGCTACAGAATATTATTTGATATTGAGTATGATATTGTTACGGTTGGTAGAGTATTGCATAGAGGCAGAGCCTATGAGTAGATTTGGAGATACTATATCTTCGTCTAATAGCTTCTAATATCATTTTGCCATTTGACAGGGTCATCGATATGTTCAAATGCCTTTATGCTATAGTTAGCAAAATCCAAGCTGTCGCTACCGTTGTTGGGTTTGGTCTGTGTGTGCTGTTCTGTGATCTGTATGCCTTTTTGTTTTAAGCTATTAAGCACAAACATAACATGGTCATAGATATTGTTGTCAATTTTTAGCTTGATTGTGTGCATATTTTGCTCCTGTGTCGTGATTGAGATGATTATATCCAATATTATTAAATTTATATTTCTAGTCAAATTTCTCCAAATCTTTCACTTTTGACACAACCTGTCAATCCTCCATGTTATAATACAAAGTCGCAAAGACGAGAAAGGATATATATGCTACCAGTAATACTAGGAGCAGTAGCTTTAGGAGCTATAGGATATGGAGTCAAGAGGTGTATGACAGATGATAAGTGTATAGAAAATATGGACAAAAATGTGCGAAAAGCTATGGATATATATGGACAGTGGGTGGATAGATTTGAAGCTTACGAAGTGGGGGAGTATCCACAAGATAGAGGCAAAGACGGAGAGAAAGCAGAGACAGGACGAGAGACAGAAACAAAACAAGAGCAAGAAGCAAAGATATAGGACAGGATACAAACAAAATATAGTCAGTGAGACAAAAAGCAGTAAAATTAAGCAAAACAAGATAAGATGACAGAAGTTCGTGAGGACAAAAAGAAAAAAGGACAAAAATGAAAAGTATAAATCTATTCATCAAGGAAAATGTAGAATCGATAGGCGACAGTGTGTATGTAGCACCAAAGATACCAGAAAAAAAGCTAAACAATGCAATAAAAGCATTTGGCTGTGAAAAGTTTCAAAACAGCATATTGGCTATACAAGATGGGACAATATTTGGTGGAGCCGATGAAGGTTTCGTATTTACGGGTGGGAAAATGATACATCATAAGCAAGGCACAATACTTTACAAAGATATAATATCAGTTGAGATGCGATCGGATACTAATAGCGAATCATATATTTTGATAAAAATAAAAAAATATAATCTAAAAAAAGAATATGTATTTAAAGATTGTTATGGCATAGACCTAGAAAAATTTGCAGAATTTTTAGACAAAATTGCTACAGAATTTTCAGAATACGAAGAAGAAGATCAGCTTATAACGATATCAAATATATCAAATATGTCAAATAAATTAAAAATAGCATATTTGAAAATTATCATCAATATGACATTTGATGACGATGAGCAAATAGATGAAAAAGAACTCGCGGAGTTGTTTTTGCTTATGACTAGACTAGAGCTTGATAAAGACACAAGAGGTGAAGCGATAGCATATATCACAAATATATCAAAAAAGACGATAGAGCCAGTAGAAAATATACTAAAAGATATAAAAGAAAATTCTGCTTCAAGCCACCATAGGTCTTTGATGATATCTTTGGCAACTAACTTGATAAATACTCACTTTAGTGCCAACGATACTATGAGTAGAGATTGTGAATATCTGATGACATATCAAAGTTTGTTTGGATTGACAAATGAAGAGGTTGAACTGGCATATGATACCGTAGAAAATGACAACAAACTTATAGACGATGATATGGACGATAATACAATCAACAAAAATATGAAAGAACTTGAAAAAAAAGCAAAGGCTATAGATGTGCCATTGGGAGCTGTATATCTGTCTGGCTCAACAAACGGAATGACAACAGCAAATATGGCGACAGGGTTTCCAAAATTAGGTCTTGTAGCAGTAGGATTTGTTGGTATCTTATTGTATAAAGGAGTTGTCAAAATAGACAAAGAGATTAAAAATCTTGTAGGCACAAATGAATTGGACAAATATAAAAACAGAATATCAATGCTACACAATATAGCAAATGAAACGAAAAAAACTATAACAGAGCTAATAGACGATATGAGTCATATGATATATGAACTCAACAAGACTATCACTAACGAGACTGATCAAAAACAAACCACAAAGCAATTGGCACACACGATAGCAAAATTTCAAGCAACACTCAAAATAGTTGATAACAAAGCAAATAAATATAGAAATACAGCAGTAAGACTGAAAAATCCTAATATATTGGATGATGATAGGCTAATACAATTGACCAAAGAACCAAGCAAAAAACCACTTTATGATTTTGTCAAAGCAAATTATGAGCTAAAGAAATATGGAAAAAATGGCAAAAGATATATGTTGAAATCATCTATCAATATAGATGTATTAAATGAAATGTCAGAAATCTTTAGAACTCTTGGATATTTTGATATAGACAATATAATCAACACAAAAACTACAGAAATGGTAAATAAATTAAATATATTTGACAGATCAAATAAAAAAGAAGATACAAAAAAAGAAGATACAAAAAAAGAAGATACAAAAAAAGAAGAAACCAATATAAACGGGTGGTATATATTGGGTGGATCGCTCGTAGGAGTAGCAGCAGTGGCAGCCGCACCATTTACAGGGGGTGGCTCTGTGTTGGGCGCAGCGAGTTTGGGAGCTTCGCTAGGAACAGCAGGAGCGATCACTGGAGCAGTAGGAGCAGGCACGGTGGGAGCTATAATAGGAGCGAGCATAGATGATGGCACACATGAACAAGGAGTCGCACAAGGTAAAAAAGAAGCGACTGCCAAATCTGCTATAATCATACAAAAACAAAAGAAACAAGTCACAGAAGCAGTAGAACAGCTCATCTCTCATGCTGATCATTATAACCTAATATTGGCCATGACAGCAGTAGGTATAGCGACAGCAAATTCAGATGGGACAATCTCACCTGAAGAGCTAGAAGAAATCAACAAAGTAGTATCGGGTGTATCAAGTGCGAAATTACCAACAAATATCAAGGAAAAGATACTCAATATGGTAGATAATCCACCTAGTATAGATGAAGCCTTTGGATATGTCAAAATGGTCGGAGGACTGACAAATTATGAACTATTTGACGATATTATTGATATGACAATAAAAGCAGACGGCGAAGAACATCCAAAAGAGATAGAGTTTAGAAAAAGATGGAAAGTATTGACCAAATAAAGGATAAAACATGATAAACAAGCAAGAAAAATCTGTAAATATAGAAAATGATATATTTATAAAACATACAGAAATAAAAAAAGTGGAAGTCACAGATGATGAGATATACGGACTTCTAAACACACTAGAAAATAGATTTGATGACAATATGTTCAACAACTTTATAGATACGACAAAAAAGGATATATTGTCAAATATTGTAGGACCCATGGGCATAGGACAGTTTGTAGCAAAATTTGACAAAGCTGGTGGTAATGTTGATACTATTCACAATGTTCGAAACAAAGATTTTGTGGATTTTGATGGAACCACATATACTGATGGGGTTTATGCTACAGAAAAAGAAAAATTAGTTTATGACAATAGAGGCGAATATGATGAAAAAGAAAAAAAACGAACTCACGGTAAAAATAAAAATTATGAAGACAAGAAAAATGAAATAAACAAACTTAACCAAAAAGGTGAGCTGATAAATGATTATAAAGAAAATGAAACAAGAGTGTCCGAAAATGAAAAACCAGAAGTAGAACATGCTGTGTCAACCAAAGAAGGACACGATGACCCAGGCAGAGTATTGGCAGAGGTTGATAATGCTGAAATTAGCAATATTGAAGAAAATTTAAAAGTAGCAACCAAAAGTGTCAATGCCTCTAAAGGTTGTCAAAGTATGAATAAATATATAGCAAGTATAGAAGAAAAAAGAAGAAAAATAGCAATTCTTGAATCAGAAGCAGAATTAGGCGAATTAAGCGAAAAGCAGAAGTTGGAATTAGCAAAACTAAAAAGAACATCTGATGCAGATATAGAAAAACTAAAAGAGATAGACAAAAAAGCAAGACAGGCACAAGATAGTATAATAAATAAAAGATATTATACGAGTGATAAATTTATCAAAAATACTCTTAAGACAAGCACAAACGAAGGTTTCAAGATGGGAACACAACAAGCCATAGGTATATTGACTTATGAGTTTTTTGATGCTACTTTTGATGAGATATACGATATATACAAAGAGGGTTATGCAAATGGCTTCAACGATGACGAGATATTGGTAATATTGAGAAAAAGACTAAACAGAATAGCAGACAGGATCAAAGCAAGATGGAAAGATGTATTGGTAGCATTTAAAGATGGTTTTATATCTGGATTTTTTTCAAATATCATCACGGTAGTTATAAATGCATTTAAAACAACAGGCAGACGACTAGTCAGGATGATACGAGAGGGTATCTTGTCTTTGTTGAAAGCTATCAAACTGCTAGTATTTCCACCAGAAAATATGACTTTCGCTCAAGCCTCACATGAGGCTTCCAAGATAATAGCATCGTCGATCATATTGACTGGTGGGATATTTTTGGAAGAGTATATCGACAAACAGATTAGATTGGTGCCAGGGCTTGAGATATTTGCAGATACTATCACAGCTATATTTGTAGGAGCATTGACAGGCTTGTTGGTTGCTTTGGTAGTATATGGTATAGATAAGTTAGACCTGTTTGGAGCAAATAGAGCAGAAAAATATAGTTTTGTCATAAATTCTTTGGAACAACAAATGATAACAGATCAAAAAGAGACAGATGAGAATATGGACAAGTTGTCAAATATGTATATATATTGACAGCTTAAAGAAATTTTGTGATTGATTATGCAATATCAAACACTAGCCATGTGCGGAAAACGGAAATCAGTCCAATATCTACTAACCGTATGTATGAGTGTGACAACATGTTGCCACACGGAGGTGACCGTCCAACTAGCCTCTAGTTACTAGCAACCAGCTACTAGCAAGGCACGAGTGAGACAACCATGAGCACACGGTGCGAACATTTGTTAGGAATTGACACAGATTTTATATCTGGGTCAAGGAGCACAAATGAGACAAAAAAGGAATAAAATGGGATTTTTAAATAAAATAGCAAACAAACACAAGATAGAAAA
>JAOZMC010000063.1 GCA_029934475.1 Arcobacteraceae bacterium | reverse complement strand
CCCTCATCACCGACATAGCTGGAAAACATCTAGTGGCAACTGTACTAGAGACTAGTCTCTAGTAAGACATCTTATAAAAACATCTTGACTATAGCCACTATAGCCAGTGTGGCAGTAGAGCCTACTATCAGCGGATAATATCTGTTTTCTTTTGATATCTTTTCGCTTTCTCGTGCCATCTTTTCGGTATGTGCCATCATCTCACTTATTTGTGCATTGATTCTAGATATCTCTATCTGTTTCATAAATATCCTTTTCTGTATTGTATCATAAAAACATTTTGACTATAGCCACTATAGCCAGTGTGGCAGTAGAGCCTACTATCAGCGGATAATATCTGTTTTCTTTTGATATCTTTTCTGTCTCTGCCATCATCTTAGATATTCTCGCATTTATTTCCGATATTTCTATCTGTTCCATAAAGATCCTTTTGTGTATTGTATCATAATAATATAAATTTATCTTTGTTTTTTAAATCTTTTCACATACTACCCATAATCTTGCAAACTTTTATAACTTTTTGATATTATAGCATATGTTTCAAATATCAATTCTTAAAAACTTTGTCAAGTCCTACACCACACCGCCTACCGCCCATATAGACAAGATACATCGTCTAGTCTCACAGCCACATATAGCAGAAGATGCCAATGGTGCCGAATATATAACCCTACTATCACACCTACTAAACTGGAGCAACATATCCAGAGAGGTCAAAAACACCACTGACATGAAAAAAGCAGACGGTGTAGTGTATGACAAACAGGACAACCCCATAGCGATAATCGAGCTAAAAAGTAGCGACAAAAATATCTCAAACACAGACACTATAGCCCAAGCATTTCGCTACAAAAACGAAAAACCAACTTGCAAAGTAGTGATAATATCCAACTTCAAACAACTCGACATATATAGCGATAGTAGTGACAAATGCTTTCGCCTTGATATGGCCCAAAAGTCAAGCTACAAGACTCTATATGCTCTACTATGCCAAAGCTCTATGGACACAGGACACATAAGCAGACTCAAAGCGATATCCAAGTCCCAAGAGCAGATCACCAAAGAGGTATATAGGTTATATAGTAGCTTCCGCCTACAGCTTATCAACAATCTTATAGCCAACAACCCAAACCAAACCAAAGAGCAACTACTAGCACACTCTGTCAAGCTACTAGACAGATATATGTTTGTGCTATTTGCCGAGGATAGAGGGCTGATACCAGCAAACAGCATAGACAAGATCATAGCTCAATACGAGACAGCCAAAGACGGATGGGACGAAGCTAGACCGCTTTACTACTACTACAAAAAGTATTTTGAGTTTATAGATATAGGCAATCCATCGCTAGATATACCACGATACAACGGCAACCTATTTAAGCCAGATATAGAGCTAGACAGCCTAACTATAGATGACCATATCATCAAAGACGATCTGTCTCATCTGTCGGCATATGACTTTAGCGACGATGTAGATGTAGAAGTTTTGGGACATATATTTGAACAATCTTTAAACGACCTAGAGAAGATCAAAGAGTCACTCATAACCACCCATACAGTCGTAGATACTAGAAAAAAGGACGGAGTCTATTATACTCCTAAGTTTATCACGAGATATATCATAGAACACACCATAGGGACACTATGCTATGAGCAGAAGCTCTCACTAGACCTACTACAACCCATGAGCGACACCGCTACGAAAAAACAGAAGCAAACCAAACTAGCAAACCTCAAGCTATACAAGACCTACATAGAAAACCTAAAGATAGTCGACCCAGCATGTGGTAGTGGGGCATTTCTAAATATGGCATATCGCTACTTGCTAGACGAACACCAATATATCCAAACCCAACAAACCAAAGCAGGGGCAGGACTACTAGATATGCACCACATAGACAAAAGTATCATAGAAAACAACCTATACGGAGTAGATATCAACACCGCCTCTGTAGGTATAGCCAAGCTATCACTGTGGCTACAGACAGCCAAACGAGACCGACCATTGAGCGACCTGCGACACAATATAATCTGTGCCAACTCTTTGACTGCAAACTGGAGCGAACTGTTTGCTGATATCATAAATAACGGCGGATTCGATGTGGTGATAGGCAATCCGCCGTATGTGAGACACGAGAGTATTAAAGACCAAAAGCCACAGCTAAAACAGATATACAAGCTATTTGTAGGCACGGCTGATCTATATGTATATTTTTATGAACTAGCACAAAATATCTTAAAAACTGGCGGTATCAATGGCTTCATCTGTTCAAATAAATTTTTCCGAGCCAAATATGGACAAAACTTAAGAGAGATGATACTAGAGCATACCACCATAAAAAGTATCGTGGACTACAACAGTGTCAAAGTATTTGAAGATGCTACAGTAGATAGTGCTATAACTATACTACAAAAAGGCTACACAACAAACAACAACTTCCAAATATCACTCAACGACACCGAAAGCTTTTTTGATATGGCACAAAGCGACCTATCAAAAGAGAGCTTCAGCTTCGTATCACCAAAAGAGTTAGCGATAAAAAAGAAGATACAGATTGTAGGCACACCGCTGAAAGAGTGGGATATAAATATCTATAGAGGAATACTTACAGGATTTAATGAAGCCTTTATCATAGACGGTGACAAAAAAGATGAGCTGATAAAACTTGACAGCAAAAACAGAGAAATTATCAAACCACTACTGAGAGGCAGAGATATCAAAAAATATGATATTAGTTTTGCTGATTTATGGATAATAGGCACTTTTCCAACTTTGAACTTAAATATAGATGATTATCCTATCATTAAAGAATATTTGGAAAGTTTTGGCAAAAGACTTGAGCAGACAGGAGAGATAGGAAGTCGCAAAAAAACAAACAATAAATGGTTTGAAACACAGGACACAACTTCTTATTATAAAAATTTTGAGAAACCTAAAATAGTGTATCCAGAAACAGTTCAAGAAGCATATTTTTCTTACGATACCAATTCTTTATATATTGATAAAACAGCTTTTATGATGACTGGTAAAAATTTGAAATTTATTTTTTCAATTGTCTCATCAAAACTATTGACATATTTTTATAAAAAATATTGTGGCGGTGTAATTTTGGGCGAAAAAGGCTATCAATACAACAAACATGCTTTAGAAAAACTACCAATCCCAAATATACCGACAGAGGAGCAGGAGCCGTATATCAAGCTCGTAGATGGTATATTGACAGCTAAAGAGACCATAGCCAAATACCGCAGACACATAGATAGCTTAAATGCAGTTGAAAAGATAGAGATATTGCAAAGCATAGCACAGCTTGAGGGGACGGTAGCCAAAAATATAGAGGATATCGACACGATGGTTTATGGGCTGTATGGGCTGAGTGCGGATGAGAAGCAGATAGTGGAGGGGACAAAATGATCAAAAAAAATAAAGAGATAGAAATAACAGAAGAAAATATTTTTGCAAATGATATACTAGGGCGAGAAACAGAAATCGAAAATTTATCAGATTTGATATTTTCTACAGATGAAGCCTTGACGATGAGTATCAATGCAAACTGGGGAGCTGGCAAAACGACTTTTATAAAATTATGGAAAAAATATTTACAAAATAAATATAAAATAAATAGTATATATTTTAGTGCTTGGGAAGATGATTTTTCAAAAGAGCCATTAGTCTCGATACTTGGTGAAATTGACAACTATATTAAAGAAAATTTTAAAAGTGAATAAAATATAAAATATAAAATTAACGAAGTCAAGAAAATCGCCGGAAAAATTTTA
>JAOZMC010000043.1 GCA_029934475.1 Arcobacteraceae bacterium | reverse complement strand
TTTTTCCTTTTTATAATTTGATACATTTTGTATCTTTATTTTGCACTTTGTCGTGCCTTGTCTTTTTTGTTTTCATTGTATTTTAGGCTACACTCGACCTATCATCCCGCTACATACAAGCTCCTTTTGTTGGATTTGGCTTCATCTGTTATGGAAAGCTTGGCAAAAAGTTTTCTTGAAGTGATGAATCAGTATTAAAGTCATCATATGATGTCACTTTTGATACATCCCAACCGCTTATATCTTGATCGAACACTTCAGCTTCTTTAAACATCTCTTTCATATCTTTTACTTTTGAAACATCCCAACCGCTTATATCTTGATTAAATGTTTTTGCAGGAAATATTTTTTGCAAGCAAAAAAGCGATTCTCTTGTTTTCGCTAAAGCGAACCGCCTTGCTTTTCTGGTCCGGGGCCAAACATGAAAATAGCAGTAAACTATAGATAGTCCGAAGTTGTGGTTTGCTCTATGCTTCCTGTTTCAAAACCAATCAAAACAAAACTCGCACACCTACAGACAATCCACCAGACAATCCTGGCTCATATGTCATATCTTCGCCACGGCTATTTTTGTATTTTATAGGCATGTATTTTGCTAGCCTTGTGCTAACTCCAACATAGATATCGCGGTCAAACTTTTTTATAAATCCGCCAGTGATATGTCCTGCCATAGTCGTCTCTTCTGCATTTTCACTATATGCTCCATAGTCATATATGGCGACTACTTTTATATTTGCTAGCCCCATACCGCCACCGATATATGGCAAAGCACCGTATAGCTTGTATCTAGGATAATAATATGCATTTGCATATAGCGCCTGAATATCCAACGAGTTCTGTGTTCCTATATCGTTTGCTGTAAATTTGTCGCCATCTTTGCTCCACATTTGCTCTTTTTGGGTAAATTTATCTGTGCTGTATTCTGCTTCAAAAGTGTATCGCCCATGAAACATACCCACTGCTATAGATTGGATATCAAACTGTGGTTCAAACGAAGACTCTATCTCCTGTTTGTCGCTATTTACCACTATTTTGGAGTTGCCTATAGAGCTGTAGCCAGCCTTTATAGAGCCGTAGTATTTTCCTGCATAAGACTCCACAATAACCAACACAACTATCAAAATAATTTTATACATAGGTTTCCTTTGGGTTATTTTAGCTAAAAAAGATAAAATAACCCAAAGGATGTATATGATAATAGTTCCCGGACGACTAAACTCAAGCAGATTTGAAAACAAAATTTTAGTAGATATATTTGGCACCCCTATGATCATAGCCACAGCAAACCGTGTCAAAGATATAGACCAAGTAGTCATAGCGACAGATAGCGATGATGTAGTCAAGCTAGCAAACAGACACGGATTTGAAGCGGTGATGACCAGCGACACTCACAACAGTGGCACAGATAGAATACACGAAGCGGTAGTCAAGCTAGGGTTAAAACCAGATGAAGTGGTGCTAAATGTCCAAGCGGACGAGCCATTTGTAGAGCCAGATGTAGTGCAAAAAGTGATGCAAAACACACAGCAGTTTGTAGGGCAGGACGATATCATCATCTCTAGTTGCTACAAGTCAATATCCAGTGAGATAGCAGATGACCCAAACCATGTCAAAGTCGTGCTGGATCATAACTCCCATGCTATCTATTTTAGTCGAGCAAAAGTTCCATACCACAAAGACCACTACAAAAGCACAGACTACAAAGGTCATCTAGGTATATATGGCTTCACAGTTGATAGCTTGAAAACATTTTGTAATTTAAGCCACAGTAGCTTAGAACAGACAGAAAAGCTAGAGCAACTCCGTGCTATCCAACACGGCTACAAGATATCTATGTGCGAAGTTAGCTCACAAAGTTTTGGTATAGATACCAAAGAAGACTTAGATATGGCTATAAAACTTTTCGGCAAAAATTAGTTTCACAGGTTTGTTTAATAAACTTATGATAAAATACAGTATGAATAAATTTAAGATATTATATACCGTGCTGTTTGTGTCAAGTTTTGCTGTAGCTGGGCTAGTAGATGGTGTGGCGATCCGTGTTAACAGCGACTATATTATCACATTGTCCGATATAGACAACAAGATGCGAAGTGCAAATGTAGATAGGCAAACCGCTGTCAAGTTGCTAGTAGATGAGACTTTGTTTGAGGCTCAACTTGACAATCATGAGATAGCATTGTTGGACGATGAGATAGATGACTATGTATATAAACTAGCCAAACAAAACAACATGAGTGTAGGTAGATTTAAAAAAGAGGTCGCCAAACGACAAACTTATGAAAGTTTTGTCAAAGGTGTGAAAATGGAGCTAAAAAAATACAAACTGGTGCAAAAAATATCAAAACAAAACTTAACTCCTCCAGATGATGCCGAGCTTAAGATATATTATCGCAACAATATACGAAAGTTTTCAAAAGGTGGCTCTATGAAGGTTTATCCATTTGAGCAGGTTAGAAATAGGATATTTGAAGTAGTTATGAAAGAAAAAGAGGCAAACTTCCTCAAAGAGTATTTCTACAAACTTCGTATGATAAGCGATATAGAGATAGTGAGATAGGAGATATATGTTTGAGACAGTTATAGGACTAGAGGTGCATGCACAGCTAAACACAAAGACCAAGCTATGGTGCGGATGTGCCACTAGTTTCGGTGCTAAACCAAATACAAATATTTGCCCTACTTGTATTGGACTACCGGGAGCATTGCCTTCTATCAACGAACAAGCGGTATACAAAAGTATAGCACTATCTACAGCCATAGGTGCTAGTATAAATCAAAAGTCCATATTTAACCGCAAAAATTACTTTTATCCAGACTTGCCTACTGGCTATCAGATATCACAGTTTGAAGTGCCTATCGTAGGCGAGGGAGCTGTAGATATAGAGCTAGAAAACGGCGAGACAAAAACTATAAGTATATTGAGAGCTCATCTGGAAAATGATGCTGGCAAAAATATCCACGATGGAGCTAGGAGCAAAGTAGACCTAAACCGTGCCGGTACACCGCTACTAGAGATAGTCAGCAACCCAGATATGTCAAACTGTTTTGAAGCTATAGCATACTTGAAAAAACTTCACTCCATAGTGCGATATATAGATATAAGCGATGCAAATATGCAAGAGGGAAGCTTCCGTTGTGATGTCAATATCTCTATACGACCAGTTGGCGATACCAAGCTATACACTAGAGCAGAGATCAAAAATATGAACAGCTTTAAGTTTATAGACAAAGCTATCAAATACGAAGTAGCTAGACAGACGGCTGCTTGGGAAGATGGCACATATGACGATGAAGTCGTCCAAGAGACTAGGTTATACGATGTAGCCACTGGCGAGACCAAAAGTATGCGAGGCAAAGAAGATGCAGCGGATTATCGCTATTTTCCGGATCCTGATTTGCTACCTCTCATCATCACAGATGATATGATAAAAGCACACAAAGATATACCAGAGTTACCAGCCCAAAAGGTGGTGCGATATACACAACAGTATAATATCAAAAAAGCCGATGCCCTACAGATAGTATCCGACAAAAACTTAGCAAGATATTTTGAAACTATGATAGACCACAAAGCAGATGCCAAACTATCTGTGTCGTGGCTATGTGTAGAGTTGCTAGGTAGGTTAGGCGATGGTGAGGATATCACACACAGCCCCATAGGAGCTGACAAACTTTCTGCCATAGTGTCGGCTATAAGCAGTGGCAGTATCAGTGGCAAAGCTGGCAAGCAGGTGCTAGACTATATCATGACAGACGATAGCATAACTGTAGAGCAAACTATAGAAAAGCTAGGACTCAAACAACAAAGCGATGATAAAGCGATACAGAAGATCATAGATGAAGTGCTAAGTTCAAACCCAGACAAAGTGGAGCAATACAAAAATGGCAAAGACAAGTTGTTTGGATTTTTCGTAGGACAAGTTATGAAACAAAGCCGTGGCACTGCAAATCCACAAGTAGCAAACAAGTTACTAAAAGAGAAGCTAGACGGCTAAATTTTAAGGATTTGCAAATATCTTTTTATCTGTTTGGTTGGAACTTGTGTTATAAGCACTCCAGCTAGTATGATACTAGATGCTATTAGCTCCATATATGCCAAGGTTTCGCCCAATATCAAAAATGCCAACACCAGTGTAAATATGGGTATGAGGTTTATATACATACTAGCTTTGCTGACCGCCATACGGCTCAAAGCAAAGTTAAAAAGCCCATAACCGCCCAAAGTGACTACCACTCCTAGATACATTATCCACGATATAGCCGTGATATTGAAGTCCATATCCACAGTGTTGCAGTCCCATATAGCAAATGGCAAGAAAAACAAAAATCCAGCAAACGACTGGATAGCAGTCAAAAACAGTGGTGAAAACTTTTTCGCTAGCTGTCTTATAGATATAGCATATCCAGCTCCGCATATCATCGCCATAAATTCTAGACTGTTGCCTAGTAGTGGGTTTGTAGCATATTCATCGCCTGTGCCAGACAAGCTCAGCCATACCGCACCAAATATGGCTACGATAGAACCTAATATCAACTTTTTGGATATGAGTTCGTTTAGAAATATACCGGCACCAACCGCTGTGATAAGTGGCATCATAGATGTGATCATACCTGCTTGTCCTGCTGTGGTATATACCAAAGCTTGTACCTCAAATATGAAATACAAACAAGGCTCAAACAATACCATGAGTGCTATATGTTTGATATCTTTTTTGGTGAAACCTAGCTTGGTGAAATCTTTGATAAAATATACAAAACACAAACTAGCGACCAACATACGACCAAATATAATACTCATAGGCTCGATATATGGCAGTGTAGCTTTGATAGCTATAAACGAGCTCGCCCATACTATCATAGCCACTATCAAAGCCACTACTGCTACTGTGTCGAAATTTGTATTTGTGTTGCTGTTTGTCAATCTAGTCTCTTTGATATTTTTATAGATTATAACATGTTATGCTTAATTTTATATTTTTTAGATAAAATCCAAAAAAAGGATTTTTATGGAAAAAAGAGAAAATTGGTCGCCCATATATTTTTTGTCGGCTTTAGGAGCTGGAGGTTTGTCTGTGTCATTTTATATGTATCTTATGTTTTTGGTGCCTCACAAGAGTGCGCCACTGGCTACATTTGACTATATATATGCAGCGGTTATAAAAGGTGGCTGGCTATCTGTGGTGTCTGTATTGTCTGTGGTTTTGGTATTTGTATTTGCCGTCTTGCACTTCAAACTACTCATCTGGAATACTAAACAATACAATATATTTAAGACAAGTGAAGCATATACAGCACTCAAACAAACCAATGCAGAAGTCACACTCATGGCATTGCCTTTGACTTTTGCTATGACTATAAATGTATGCTTTATACTAGGAGCTGTCTATGTGCCGGGTCTTTGGGGTATCGTAGAATATCTGTTTCCTTTTGCCTTGATAGGTTTCGCTGTCGTGGGATACTATGCTTTGACCATGTTCTCAAACTATTTTACCAGACTACTAGTCAAAGGCGACTTTGATATGGAGAAAAACAACAACCTATCACAGATGATATCTATATTTGCTTTTGTCATGGTAGGTGTGGGTTTTGCGGCTCCGGGAGCTATGAGCCACTACATAGCGATCAATGCCATAGGTATATTTGGAGCTATATTTTTCACATCTATCGCTATACTTTTGCTGACCATCAAGCTAATACTTGGATTTAAGGGTATGCTACGATATGGTGTATCTATAGAAAACAGCCCTAGCTTGTGGATAATCATACCTATATTGACCCTCATAGGTATAACTATGGTCAGAGTTACATTTGGCTTGCATCATCATTTTGAACAAAGCATGGACAACTCGTCGCTATTTACTTTGACATCTACTGTGCTGTCTTTGCAGATAATATTTGGTATATTGGGCTATAAAGTCATGAAAAGTTTGGGCTATTTTGACACATATATCAAAGGTGAGAAAAAATCGCCCATAAGCTTTGCTCTCATCTGTCCGGGTGTGGCTTTTGTAGTGTTTGGTATGTTTTTTATAAACTTTGGACTTATGGCAAATGGAGTATATGCAAAATACTCGCTCTTTTATTTTCTAAGTTTTTTGCCATTTATGTTTGTGCAGTATAAGACTGTGGAGTATTTTTTTAAACTCAAAAAGAAGTTTGATATATAGCAAAGCAGGAGACAATAGGCGACCTTGAGTTTTCGGTTTGTTTGATCTGTATTTAGTGTAGGTCACCTCTAAAAACCGTCCAGCCTTTGTGTTTGTGTATAAATTTGTCTGTAGTTTTATAGACTATATCTATATCGTTATGTTTGGTCTGTGTATCTTTCGCACACGAATCAAAAAGCCCAACACTCACTATGCCTTCGGATTTCAAGTCATGTTTGAGAGTTTTCAGGTATGCTATGATGTCGTGTGATCTTTTGAGTTTGCTTTTTGTGTTATTGTAGCAAGTTAAACTTAAAGTTGCCTCAAAATGGTATACCGTCATCATGTTTTGTATCATGTGATAGCTGTGTGCTTTATCCTCTGTCAAGAAAGTAATCATCTATAGACACATCACAGCCATTTACCTGCAATGTTCGTATCCACTCTTTTTGTTTTTGAGTTAAAGTTAAGTTTGGATTGTTCCCTAAATGAAGCCGTGTTAGATTTGTAAGATTACCGATTTCTGCAGGTAGTTCGGTTAGTTTGTTTTCATTTAAATAAAGCTTTGTTAGATTTGTAAGATTTCCGATTTCTGTAGGTAGTTCGGTTAGGTAGTTGCCACCTAAATCAAGCTCTGTTAGACTTTGTAGTGTTTCTTTGTTTCTTGGTATATAATCTTCTCCAATATCATTGTCATCTGCCCATAGCCACAATCTTTCTGCCCAATTGTCATCGTTTGTCATAATTTTTTCGTCCATAAATTTCCTTTTATTTAGCTTGTCGCTATAGTTTCATATTATATCAAACTGATCTTAAATTTTCTACACACCTCATCAACCCTATCCTAGCATCTGCAAACTTTTTTTTGTATCTGGTATTTAGGTTGCTAGATATATCGTCTGTATAGTCGTATATGTTTATCAACAACGGATACAACACTCTATCGCACAGCACTGCTATATCGTGTTTGGTTGCTTTGGTCTGGGACTTTTGCTCCTCTTGTAGCTCTTTTATCATCTTCATAGAGGCATTGACTATCTCTTTTTCGTATTGACATAACTCGTCAAATACTCGTTTCTTGCCATTGTATAGATACACACTCCCCACTGCCACCGCTATAGCACCGCCTGTGAGCATAGCACCACCTACGACCACACTGCCACCTATCCATGCTAGTGTAGCACTAGTAGATGCAGCTCCACTGAGCGAGGCTATAGCCGTGCCAGTGCCAGCAGTGCCTAGAGATGCCACTAGAGCACTCACTCCTACTGTGGTGCTAGCAAAAGAGAGCTTGCCTATCAATATATCTTGAGCTATATTTCTGTTTGTTTGTAGTATAGCTACGCATATATCGTTTAGACTTTTTATAGTATCCTCTATCGTGTCGTCAGTCATCATCGTTTGGCTTATGTTTTTTCAAGATAATATCTCCCATACTGTCTAGTTTTTTTGCCTTGAGTATATCCTCTTTGTGGTGTGCTGGTCTTTTGTTCGGGTAGTCGTCTGTGTGTCTCGTGTCTTGTAGCTTTGTATGCCGGGCTATCACCTCTTGTGTCTGTGTGGGTCTATTGGTAGCTGTGTCTATCTGTGTGGTTATCTTGGGTTCTTTGTCTTGGTTTTTTGCCTGTGTCATGGTAGCTTTGAAAAGTTGCCTGATATTTTTGACTACTACATACAATATCACCGACACAGACAGCCACTTGACCGCCAGTAAATACACGAGCAAATCTTGTCTGTCTAGTGTTATGAGTAGCTCTACTATATCTGTATAAAAATAGGTTATGACAAGCAGACTAAATATCGCTTTGAGTGTGGTGGTTATCTCTTGTCTGTATCTCTTTGCAAGATAGGTAAAAAAAGCCGACTTAAACAAAAATTTAAACATACAGCTTAACCAAATATAGCTTCGAAACCCAAAAAGGCTATGATAGTTTTAAACGACATATCTTTCATAGAGTCTTTGATTTTCTTCTCTTCTTCGTTGACTATCACTCCCATCTCATCTGCCGACAACTCTTTATAATCCACTTGATTTTGTTTGCATCTCTCTATGGCGTTTTTATATGCTTTGTCTCTCATGCTGTCTTTGATCTTTTGTTTGACTGTATCTGTGCCAGCTGTTGCAAGTTCTATAGTTTTGTCGTAGCCACTTTGTAAAGTTTTGATAATATCCATCCTGTCGTTCCTTTTTATACTTTATTGTATCTAACTATCCTTAAAATACCAAACTTCACTCTGCTCCCATCTTATAAAACACCACCCCAGCTACATCTTGAGATATTATCTTGTCATGTTTTATGATTTATTCTCTTTGGAGGTGATATTAGCTTTTCAACCCCATAATAGTCCAATAAAAACAAAGGAAATGCACTCAACACAGCAACTTTGTTATTTATGTTGATATATTTAAGTTTTTGGTTTTCAAAGATATTGATCTGTTCAATTATATTACTTGGAAATTCATAGTTATTGTTTACAATAAAATTAGCCTTTTTAGAGTGTTCATCGATGATAAACTTCCAGTCTTTGTTCGTCAATGTTTTTAAATTCTTAAGTTTGTTATTTGAATTGTCAGATACAAGTTGTTTATAATTTTTATTTGATTCTGCTGTAACATTTTTAAAGTCAATTCCTGTTTTTAAGTGCTTGATAGCCTCTACCATCGGATAACTAATATATAGCTTACCATGGTCGCCAGTTTCATCGTCAAACAATTCAAGCATATGTTGGAGTTTTGTGTTGTCTGCACTTGACGAATGCCCATCATAATCAAAAAACAGATATATTTCTGATACTTGGTATCTTTCTATATTTTGGAGTTCTGTGTTTTTGTATTTTAGATTGTCTTTTAGCAATGGGAACAATTCTAAATCCCTGTCATTTTTTAATTTGTTGTATAAACTATATATCTCGCCACAATGAAAACCATAAACAATAGTGTTTGTATGAGTATTTAAATAATATTTTCTCAAATTATCAAGAATATTTTTTTCGGTTACTTCGCCTTCAAAGACTATCAAAATATAATTATTTTCCAAACGAACCAGCTCTATACATTTTTTCTATATTGTGAGCTTCCCTTAGTTCCTTTGCTGTGCTATTTGAAAGTGATTTTATATTGTCTTCATACATTAAAAAATAACAATCAGGTCTCAATAAATCATTTGATATTATAGAAGTGTTGTGTGTTGTTAAGATAATTTGTGTATTTTTTAATTTTTTTAATTTTTCGATGATTATTCTTGATAAAGAATGATGATAAAAAGCATCAAACTCGTCTATGAATAAAAATGAAATACCTCCATCATTTTTCAGTCGTTGGTACCAAAAATAGAACAATGCCAAAGTTCTTGTGCCAGACGATGCTATATCAAAAAACTGTATATCTTTGTTGTCAAATCTAAAATATATATTGTTTGTTTCGTCAACAACTTTAGATATCAATCTGCAATTTATTCCAGCGTTGTTTAAAAACAATTCAAAATCCGATAGGTTATCATGCTCAATGATATCGTGATCTATTAGGTGAGAGCCTTGTTCAAAACCAATATAGCATTTATCATCTAGAGATCTAAAATATAGCATACCGTTGATAAATTGTTTAAATTGTTTAAATAGATTATTTGCTTTATTTTCCAATAAAATAGAATTTCTAGATATATAAGAAACGATAGATATATTTGAATCGCCTAAATCTTTGTTGAGAGTTTCTGTGCCTTTGGCGATTGTTTCAAAAACTGAACTTTTTTCTCTATCTATAGAGGCAAATATATTGTTGTCTATGATTAGTTTTTCGCTTATTAGTGTTTGATAGTTTGTTTTTGTATAAATATATTCTACGACACTATCTTCAAATTTGAAAGTAAATTTGAAAGTTGCTTTTTTGTTTGTATTGTTTGCGTTTAAATAATTATTGTAATACTTCGATACCGTTTCTTTGTCTGTCAAGTGTGATATTATATCAAATATAGCGAAACCTAAATTTGATTTGCCACACCCATTTTGACCATAGATGATAGCCTTGTTGACAATATCATTTTTGATACATTCTTGACTAAAAGCAAACGGATTTGTATCGGTCATGTCAAACACAAAGCTTTTGTCAAAACTTTTAAAATTATTTATCTCAATCTTGGCTAACATATTATAGACTCTTTCAAATTTTATATTATTTAAACTAGACCAACCGCATGTTTATTGTTCTATTTTTACAAATTTTCCATCACAACAAAACAATGACAGCTATAACAGTCTAATTTATCGTATTATATCAAAGAAAACTTAAATAAACTTTTTTTATTTACTCTGGCACAATTTATACCAAATGGACTACAGAATTATTTTAGAGATATTCTCACCCTATAAAACACCACCCCAGCTACATCTTGAGATATTATCTTGCCCTGCCCTAAAAGCTCGTCAAACTTCTCTTTGGTCACATCGTCAAACATATTTGTTATATCCTCTTTGTTTATCGCTCTCATACCCAACATCTTGAGTAGTTCGTCTGTGCTATATCGCTGTGGGTCTTTTGTCGCCTGGCTGTGTGCTATAGTGATATATTGGTCGTGGAAGTTACCAGCTATGCTTTGCAGTTCGGCATAGCTTATAGGCAACACATCGTATGACGGCGGTCGGTCTATAGTGCCTATATCTACTCTGTGTGGTTTTATCTTTACATAGGCTTTTTGCAAGTCGGCTATGTTTGCTTGTGTATCGTTGATACCTTTGACAAAAAGTGTCTCAAGCACCAAAGAGTTTTGAAATCTTTTGCTAAATGCCACCATACCACGGACTATCTTGTCTGTGTTTATACTCTCGTGTGTTCTGTCAAGTTTTTTGAAACATTTTGCCCCTACACAATCAAGCGATAACTTGACTATATCAAAGTCCATAAGTCTGTTTTGGATATTTTCGTTATATATGTTGCCGCCGTTTGAGAGGATAAGTGTCTTTATATCACCTTTGATTTTATCCACTTCGCTCAAAAGCTCACTCAAATACGGATACAAAGTAGGCTCGCCGTTTGCTGTCCATGTCAGCACATCTATGTTGGGGTGCTTTTTTATCGCTATTTTTATATCTTTTAAAATATCTTTGTAGTCGGCTGTGACAGTCTGTGTGGCTGTGGTTTTTGCCCTAGTTAGCTCACAATACAGACAGTCAAAATTGCACTGCTTGACGCCAACCGATAGGTCAATACCCAAGCTACGACCAAATCGCCGTGAGTTGATAGGACCAAATATATAACTAGGAGACATAATTTAACCTTTTTTTGATATAATAACCAAAAAAGATTAAAAGTGGGCAAAATATGATGACGATTATCGGTAGTGGCAATATGGCAAAGGCTATGATATCACCGCTAAAAGATAGCTACGATATAGAAGTAGTAGCCAGAGACCCAGCCGTGCTAGCTAGGTTAAAAGAGCAATATCGGACTATCAAGACCACTACGATAGATGGTTATATAGATATAGATGGTAAAGATGTTTTGCTAGCTACCAAACAACAAGCCGTGGGGAGTTTGAAGTTCAAAGGTGTGGCAAATGTGCTGTATAGTGTGCTGGCCGGCACTACTATAGAGAGTTTGCGACAAAACATAAAAGCACAAAATTATATAAGAGTCATGCCAAATGTATCGGCTAAATATCAAAAATCTATGACTACACTGACAGGCGATGTATCAGCGAAAGCCAGTGCTGTGAAACTGTTTGACAATATCGGTCAAACCATATGGGTGACAAGCGAAGATCTGCTAGATATAGCCACGGCTATAGCAGGAAGCGGTCCTGCCTATCTAGCTACAGTAGCCCAAGGTCTCATAGATGGTGGTGTGAGATGTGGCTTGAGTTTGGCACAAAGCAGACAGCTAGTAGCAGGACTGTTTGATGGGTTTTCGCCACTTGTGGCACAAAATGACCCACAAAATATCAAAGATGAAGTCACAAGTCCGCACGGCACCACTGCTGCTGGATGTGAAGTGCTACAGCAATACGACATACAAGAGTGTATGGCACAGACAGTAGCGACTGCTTATGACAGAGCAAAAGCGATAAAAGATGAAAACAAAATAAAAAAAGGACAAATATGAAAACAGTTGAAGGGTCTCTAAGACTAAAAGGCGACGAAAAGATAGCGATAATCAACGGTAGATTTAACCATATCATCACAGATAGATTGGTAGAAGGTGCAAAAGATTCATTTGTGCGACACGGGGGAGACGAGAAAAACTTGGATCTAGTGTTGGTGCCAGGGGCATTTGAGATACCATTTGTGCTGACACGACTGCTAAAAAGTGGCAAATACGATGCTATATGTTGTGTGGGGGCGGTGATACGAGGGGCTACACCGCATTTTGATTATATATCGGCAGAAGCCACCAAAGGCATAGCCACTGCTACTATGCAACACGATATTCCTGTATCAAACGGAGTGCTGACGACCGACACTATAGAACAAGCTATAGAGCGAGCAGGTAGCAAAGCAGGCAACAAAGGGGCAGAAGCTATGACGACAGTGATAGAGATGTTAGACCTATATAGAAAAATATAGATGGCAACCAGAACTGATGTGCGAGAAACTGTCGTAGGAGTATTGTATGCTTTGGATATAGGCAACGACCATATGCTAGAGCATACCGATGAACTGTTTGAAAACAGACGAATACGAAACAAACAAAAGATATTTGCCGAAAAGTTGTTGGAGCTAGCAGTGTCTCATATGGACAAAGCAGACAACCAGATAAACGAACGGTTAAACAAGCGAACTGTAGATGATATAGGAGCAGTACCCAAAGCTATATTGCGAGTGGCAGTAGCGGAGATGACTACAGACACAGACGATGCTTTGGTCATAAGCGAAGCTATCAAAATATCTAGCAAATTGTGCGATGAAAGTTCGCTCAAACTTATAAATGGAGTTTTGCAAAATATCAGCAAAGAGTTGCCGTGAAACTTTGTGTAGCATTGGATTTGCCAACTAGAAAACAAAATCTAAAATTGGTTCAAAGTTTGTGTGGGCTGGACATATGGCTCAAAGTGGGGCTTCGCGGCTTTGTACGAGATGGCAATGAGTTTATAAATGATATCAAAAATATAGACCAAAAGTTCAAGATATTTTTGGACCTAAAGTTATACGACATACCAAACACTATGGCATCTACTGCTATAGAGTTGTGTCGTCTGCCTATAGATATGTTTAACATTCATGCCAGTAGCGGTAGCGAAGCTATGAGCGAAGTTATGCGACAAACAAGCGGTATGGCAAATCGTCCCAAGATCATAGCGGTCACGGCACTTACTAGTTTCGATGAGACAGGTTTCAAGCAAATATACAACGATAGTATCACTATCAAAGCAAACGAGTTTGCTATACTAAGCCACAAAGCGGGGCTAGATGGCGTGGTATGTTCGGCATATGAAAGCATAGATATCAAGAGACACACAGACCAAAACTTTTTGACAGTATCGCCAGGGATTCGACCATTTGGCGAAAGCACCCACGACCAAAAAAGAGTAGCAGATATATCAAAAGCAAAAGAGTGTCTAGTGGATATGGCGGTAGTAGGCAGACCAATATATGAAAGTCAAAATCCAAAAGAGACAACCAAAAAGATATTAGGACAAATATGATAGACTATATGGCGAGGCAGATACAGTTATGGGGCAAACAAACTCAAGACAACTTAGCTACCAAAAAGGTGGCGGTCGTAGGGTGTGGCGGTCTGGGCTGTAGTATAGGCATAGCTCTGGGTGGGCTGGGGCTGGGTAGGATTGACTTGATAGATTTTGACACAGTTAGTATTCATAATATACATAGACAGATAGCATTTGACTTAGTAGATGAAGGACGGTTCAAAGCCGATGTGCTCAAAGAAACCATACAAAGACGATATGACAAGACAGAAGTCCAAAGCCACATAGCGAGTTTCATAGAATTTACAGCTACAAATACACGAAAATATGACCTGATATTTGATGGGACAGACAATATCCAAGCTAGAGTAGATATAGATGATTATAGCAAAGACCGCGAAACTTCGTGGATATATGGCTCTGTGGAGAAGTTTTATGGGCAAGTGTGTTTTATGGACGAAGCGAAGTTTGAGGAGTTTTTCAAAGTCAAACAAAACCCACCACAAGGTATCACAGCTGGCATGGTCATGCATATAGCATCGTTTCAAGTGCTACTAGGTATGCGATATCTTACCAGTCTACCGATACAAAAGGACAGGCTATATCACTTTAGCTTCGATGAGTTTGGAGTATTTCAGCACAAACAGTTTTCTTTGAAATAATATTTCTTTGCAAATTTATCACAAAATGTTCGTTTGGTGCTACAAT
>JAOZMC010000015.1 GCA_029934475.1 Arcobacteraceae bacterium | reverse complement strand
CTATATAATATATTTTTTTAAGCTGGTCAAAGTTCACTGCTTTGCCTATCTGTGACACATAGGCTTTGGAAGTATAATATATACTTCGCTTGGCAAAGTTACCATCATTTTTCTTTTGCATCTCTACTATAAATGTCTCACCGTCTTGGTTGGTAGCCTTTATATCCAGTATGGTCTCTTTGAGTTCTTTGATATCTGGTAGCTGGTATGGATTTGTAGGCGATGCAGAGACTATAGCTTTGCCATCTTTGAAGTCCAATACACTATTTAGAAAACTTATCAGCACTTCTGTTTTGTTTTCATCGCCAAATATCTTTTTAAATGCTAGGTCATTTTTGGGGTCTACAAATCTCATGTTAAAAATCCTTTGTGTTGAGTTGTGTTTATTTTTAATATTTTGTATTATAGCGAAATAATATAAGAAACACCACAAAAAATCTCTATAGCTCATAAAATGTCTCATTCCCAAGCTCTCTTTGCTTAGCAGATTGTGTACTTTGTGTTTATATCGCTTTTTATCTATTATTTCAGTTGTTTGTCGTGTATGCATTCCCAACGAGGACGTTGGGAACGAGTCAGCTTCGCTCACTCCATCTACTAGCCTCCAGTCTCCAGCAACTAGCAACTCTCCATTCAACGACACTTAAATAGCTATTAAATCACCATTAAATACCTATATCTTATCACCTATACTATCCATAACCTTTTGTTATATCTTTACAAAAAAGTATGCTTAGCTATTTTCGGCAATTTTCTATTTGTGCGGCACTGATAGGGCAACCACCGCCATATATAGGCTCATAGGACATTATACAGGACAATATTCTCCTATTTGTATGTATGCTTCACTATCATTTATCAGGGAAAATTGATTTTGGAGAGGGGTCAAAAGCCTATAGATAAAGGCTTTTAGATTTTCATTATCACATAGGACATTCTATAAAAATCAATGTAGGTCATTTTAAACTGGTTTTTATACCTGATGATTGATTGTCTTTCGGAACCCGGAAGCACTTATCGCAGATATTTCACAGAAAGTTTTTGCAGGAAACATTTTTTGCAAGCAAAAAAGCGATTCTCTTGTTTTCGCTGAAGCGAACCGCCTTGCTTTTCTGGCTTAGGGCCAAACATTGAACGGACTACAAACTGGATATTGTCCAAAGTTGTGGTTTGCTGGTCTGTCCTATAGTATAGTGCGGATTCCCTTGGTATTTGGAGCGGACAATACCTGTCCTGTCTGTAGTTGGTCTATGATAGTAGCTGCTCTGTTGTAGCCTATCTTTAGTTTTCGTTGTAGGTAGCTTATAGATGTTTTTTGGTCTGTGAGGACTACTTCTTTTGCTTGTTCGTATAGCTCGTCTTTGTCTATACCACCGCCTCCGCCTTTGCTGACTGCTCCTATGCTTATCTCTTGTTGTATTATGCTTTCGTCATAGTTTGGCTCTTGTTGGGCTTTTAGAAACTGGACTACTGTGTCTATCTCCTCTTCTGTCATCCATGGTGCATGAAGTCGCACTATAGTCGAGCTACCCGGTGGTGTGAAAAGCATATCGCCACGACCTAGTAGTGCTTCTGCTCCCATACAATCAAGTATGATCTTGCTGTCTATCTTTTGTCCTACTTTGTAGCTTATACGACTTGACAAGTTTGCCTTGATGAGTCCTGTGATGACATCTACAGATGGTCGCTGTGTCGCTACTATGAGGTGTATGCCACTAGCTCTAGCCATCTGTGCCAGTCGGGCTATGCTTATCTCCACATCTTTGCCACTAGTCATCATGAGATCAGCTAGCTCATCTATGACTATGACTATATATGGTAGCTTTTCTCCGCCGTTTTTGACTATCTTTGTGTTGTAGTTTTCTATATTTTTGGTCTTTGTATTTGCCATAAGTTTATATCTGCTTTCCATCTCAGATACCATATTTGCTAGCACAGTGATAGCGACTGCTGGTTTAGTAATGACTGGTGTTAGCAGGTGTGGTATATCGTTGTATATAGAAAACTCTAGCATCTTTGGGTCTATCATGATTAACCGTAAGCTTGCTGGCGAGTTTTTAAACAACAGCGACATTATCATAGCATTGATCCCTACACTTTTGCCACTTCCAGTAGTGCCGGCTATTAGCAGATGTGGTAGCTTTTTGAGATCAGTTATAAAACTATTGCCCACTATATCTTTGCCCAAAGCTAGTGTGAGAGGCGAGGAGCTGTTTTTAAACAGTTTGCTCTCAAACAGATCTCTTATATATATGATATCGCTTTGGTCATTTGGCACTTCAATCCCTACCACATCTTTACCAGGTATGGGTGCTTGTATCCGTATGGTTTGTGCTTTTAAGGCCATAGCTAGGTCATCTTGAAGCCCCAATATCTTTGATATTTTTACACTAGCAGCCGGCTTAAACTCAAAAGTGGTCACTAGTGGCCCAGAATATGTCCGTATCACATCGCCGTCTATCTTAAATATCGCTAGTTTTTCTAGCAGGTGCTGGACTTTTTTGTCTATCTCGGTCTCGTCTATTTTTGTAGTTTGTCCGCTAGGTTTTTGGAAAAACTCCGTTTTGGGTAGTTTGAACTTATCGTTTGTCGCTGACTTGCCTTGGTCTATAGTGTTTGCTAGTAGTTCTTTGTTTTCTGCTAGTTCTTTGACTATCACGATAGGCTTTGGTATTGGAGCTGGTGTCGGTGTAGATTGTTTTTGAATATCGCTAGAGAGATATATCTTCGGCACATCTCCACTATCGTCAAGTATAGCATGAACCTCATCATCTATCACAGCTTGTTTTGTGGGTTTGGTGTGCTTCATTGTTTGTCTAGCTACTTGTCGTGGTGTGGGTGGGTGTCGTGGTGTGGCAGTAGCTTTGGCAAAGTTGGGTTTTTCTGTAGTTTCAAACCACTTTTTAATATCTTTTAGCATCTGTGCCCCATCGTGATATTTACCAAAAAACAGTATATATGTAACCGCGAAATTTATGACGATGATGAGCCAAATACCCACATATCCTATGACAGATGCTAGATAATCCACCATCATATCACCTATCTTGCCAGATAGAGAGCTATCTATCATAAGCGACTGAAACATCAAAAATACTACAAAAAACACGACCAATACAAACGAGTTCAAAGCTATGTTTTCTAGTTTAGCAAAGTTGAGTTTATATAGTGGATAGAGTAGCAACACTAAGTATATGTAGCTTATAAATCCTATATACTCCAAACTATATGACGATAGCATAAATCCTATGTCGCCTACTATTTTTTTGTCAGGGGCTAGACAAGAAAATGTGATAAACAGTGCCACAAACACTAGCACTATGGAAAAAAGTTTTTGTTTTATTTTCGATCCTTTGGTAGTAGCTTTGCTATTTTGCTTTGGATTTTGAGCCATGTTTTATGCTCCATATGTGGAAACCCAGTGTATTGGCGGTGGCTATCTTTTATCGTCTTGGTCACACCACTTCGTGCTGATATAGTCGTGTGCGGTGCTATGCTCAAGTGTCCTGCTACTCCGCTTTGTGAGCCTATGATAGTGTAATCACCTATAGTTGATGAACCAGCAAATCCACACTGCCCTGTGATGATAACTCCTCGTCCTATACGGCAGTTGTGTGCTATATGCACTAGGTTGTCTATGCGGGCTCCATCACCTATAGTAGTAGCTCCAAATACAGCTTTGTCTATAGAAGTGTTTGACCCTATCTCTACATCACGGCCTATAGCGACTATGCCGTTGTGGTGTATCTTGATATATTTGCCACCTTCGTGGGCAAATCCGAAACCATCGCTTCCTAACACTGTGTTTGCATGGATTATAGAGTCATCACCTATAGTTGTGCCACTATATATAGTAACATTTGGGTATATGATACAGTTTGCCCCTATAGTTACATCGTCCCCTATAAACACACCATCAAACACTACACTACTGCGGCCTATAGCTACATCTAGCCCTATAGATACTCGCTCTTTGATAGTAGCGGTTGGGTCTATGTGTGGTTTAGCACCATCCGTTTTATACAAACTTTTAGCAAAAAACTTCGTAGTCTTTGCCATAGCTACATATGGGTCATCGCATATTATCGCTATACAATCTTTGGGGCATAGGTGTTTTAGCTCATGCTTGATAAACACAGCACTAGCTTTGGTGTTTGCTAGTAGGTTTTGGTATTTTGTATTGTCTACAAATGTGATCTGCCCTACTGTGGCATGGGTTATGTCGTTTAGTCCTGTGATCTCTATATCGTTTGCTATCGTTGTGCCGTAGTCTTTTGCTATATGTGAAAGTTTCATGGGGCTATTGTATCACAAATATATAAAAGTATCGTTTACTTTATCTTTTTTGATATCTTTGTGTGGCGATACCACTCCATGCATAGCTATATAGGTGCCAAATTTTTCGACCGCCTGTCCGTATCCTACTGCTAAACTCAAGTTTGCCACCGCTTCGGTCTCATCTATACTATATGGCACAAAAGCACCTGTGAAAACTATGGTTTGGTCTTTGATGTGCTGTGCGACAAACTCACAACTTTGGTTCATAGTATCTGTGCCATGTATGACTATAGTCCTAGCTTTGGCTTGTGATTTTATGGTCTCTAGCAGCAACTGCCTGTCCTCATCATCAAAAAAAAGAGAATCTTTTTGGATTATGTTTATGATACGGATATCTTTTCTAAACATCTTTTTTGTCAAACTTTTGAGATCCTCTGTCTCTTTGTTTATGACCATATTTCCACTCTTTTGGTCGTAGCATTTGTTGAAAGTCCCGCCAGTGTTTATTATGACAATATCTCGCATATCTTGCTACTTTTGGACTATGACCGTCTGTGTAGGATATGCCATATCTATGCCGTGAGAGTTAAACTCTTTTAATATATTTAGGTTTATGTTGTTTTTAGCCGTTGTCATATTTTCGCCTTTGATGATATAATATATTACAGATATATTGAGCGAGAAGTCCCCAAAACTGCTAAATCCTACGACAGATTCATCTTTGACTTCTGCCGTTTGTTTGATGATATTTTCTACTATACTTATAGCTTGTGCGACCTTGTTTTCGTCCATATCATATGTCAACCCCAAGCTCATAGAGACTTTTCTATGCGGTTCACTAGATATATTTTCTACAGCACCGTTTGCTATGTCGGCGTTTGCCATAGTTACCAGTCTGCCTTGTAGTGTCCGTATTTGTGAGCTTCTTAGACCTATATCTTCTACTACCCCATCGAAACCATTTGTGACTATCCTGTCGCCTACTACAAACGGTTTGTCTACAAATATTGTAAAACCACCAAACAGGTTTGCCACAGTGTCTTTGGCCGCCATAGCAAAAGCCAGACCACCTATACCTAGACCTGCTAGCAGTGCTCCTATGTTGTAGCCTGCATTGTTGAGTCCTACCAGTATGGCTATAGACCAAATACATAGCTTCAGACCTTTTCGCACTATCGGTATGAGCTGGTCATCCATAGTGCTGGATGATTTTTGTGCTAGAGGGACTAGATAAATTTTGACCATAGCATCTAGCAATCTTGATAAAAACCAAGCGATATTTAGCACTACTATTATATATATGCCACCTGTGAGCAGATTGTCTATGCTTTGTGTTTTGTGCAAAGTTCCCAAAGCCACCCATATACCTGCGAGTATCACCACAAACACCAGAGGCTCTTCTATGATATCTATAAGTATATCATCTAGCTTAGCTTCTGTTTTTTTGGCAACTTTTTTAAGTATATTTGTAGCTACCCAATACAAAATCTTTGCTACTATGACAAAACCCAAAACTATCCCCAAGGCTACAAACCACTGCAATATTGTATTCATATAAAATGTCGTATCTAACATCATCATCCTTTTTTGATTATAATATCATAATTTTATTAAAATTCAAAATCTTTTCTGTTTTTTCATCTTTTTACTTATCAATTAAGCTTTACTAGATAAAATGCCGCATGAAATTTATTTATACTATATTATTTTTGTCTAGTTTCTTGTCTGCAAATATAGCAGACATACCCAAAGAGTATGAGATCAAAGGTCATTTTGCATCAAACAAAGAGTGTGTCAGGTGTCATCTCGATATCTATATGGAGTTTAAAGATAGCAAACACCAAAACTCCAACATCCTCAACAACTCCTTTCATAAAGCAATGTATAGCAAAAATCCACTAAGCAAAAAAGAGAGATACATATGTGCTAGTTGCCATGCACCTACGGCTAAAAATATTGACAAAGTTATGGCAGGCAAAGCAAAGATGAGCAAGAAAAACAGACAAGACACAGAGGGTATATCATGTGCCTATTGTCATCGTATCAAGTCGATAGCCAAACACGGCAAAAAACACAAAAATATCATAAATGACAAAAAGCTGGTCTATTATGGCAAACGAAAACAAACTTTGGACTCACCTTTTCACGATGTCAACAGCTCCAACAAGCAGTTTAACCGAGGCGATATCTGCTTAGGTTGTCATACACAGCATTCCAGACAAAAAAACCTAGTAGCAAAAAAGGGGCAGATCTATTGTGTCTATTCCAAGCTTGACGAAAACGAAAGCCGCAACCCAAACACAGACAAACAAAACTGTATCACATGTCATATGCCACAAGTCGAGGGAAGTCTAAGCGATAGGCTAGATACTACTACTCATGCATATCATGGTTTCAGCGGTATTGGTGAAAATATCACTATGCTAGACAAATATGTCGATATCAATATCACAAAGAGCGACAAAGGGTTTGAAGTAGCTGTCACCAACAACTCATCGCACAACCTTTTGCTACACCCTACTCGTGGATTGTTCTTGAAAGTCCATATAGAAAAAGATGAAAAGATAGTCAAAACATTTGAGACGATAAAGTTCCAAAAAGAGGCGATAGTTAGCAAGGCAAAGCCACTATCGTGGCTAAAAGATAGGGTGGATTACAAAAATAGTATCAAATCCAAACAGACCAAAAGGATAGACTACAAATATATCGTAGCTAGTGACGAGGAGATAGTAGTCCAGCTACTATATCAGCGATATAAAGACGATATAGCCAAAAAGACGAGACAAAAAAAAGCGCAATATATACTGTTTAAGGAGAAAAGAAGATGAAGTTATTGAAAATATGGATTGTAGTAGTGTTGTGTGTCAGCACGGCAGTAGCGAAAAATTACGGACAGGTAAATGGTGAGGCGGTAACCAGCCAAGATATAGAAAATATGATGAAAAATTTTCCAAAGTTAGGGCAGTTTGATAAGCTAAAAAAGGAGCAACAAAAGATCATTATAGACCAAGCCATAGATAGTAAGCTTAGCAAACAGCTAGCGGTCAAAAACAAGATAGCACAGACCAAGCTATACAAAGATAGCCTCAAAACCATAGAGGACAAACTGCTAGTAGAAGTATGGATGAAAACAACACACGACAATATAAAAGTCACTTCAGCAGAGATAAAAGCACACTACAACAAAAATAAAAAAGACTACATAACCAAACATGAGATCAAAGCTAGACACATAATCCTAGCTACCAAAAAAGAAGCAGAGGATATCATAGAGAAGCTAAAAAAAGAAAGCAAAACCACACTACAAAAGGTATTTATAAACTTAGCTATCAAACACTCCATAGGACCTACCGCATCAAATGGCGGAAGCTTAGGATGGTTTGACAAAGGCAAGATGTTGAAAAGTTTTTGGGATGTTTGTGATAGTCTCAAGCAAAATGAGTTTGCCACCACACCACTGAAAACAGAGTTTGGCTATCATATCATATATGTAGATGGGGTGCAACCAGCATATACCATGAGTTTAAAAGATGCTTCAAAAGATATCAAAGAGAAGCTAAAGAACATAAAGTTTCAAAAAAAGATATCAAAAGATATCAAAACTTTTAGACAAAAGTCAAGTATCAAAAGATACTAAAGAAAAATTTAAAAATAAGTTAGGATAGATTATGAAAAAAAAATTGGTAAATCAGTCGTTGTATCGTTATAAACGATATTTTGTGTTTGTATTGTTTACTGTGGTAGCTTTAGCAATACCGTTTGCCAATATTGATGGTGATCATCTTGTATTATTGAACTTTGATAAGTTTCAGTTTCATCTGTTTTTTACTAAGTTTGATATGCAAGAGCTGTATCTGTTTCCGTTTCTCATCATGCTACTCTTTGTGGGTCTGTTTTTCATGACTGCTTTGGGTGGTAGAGTGTGGTGCGGATGGCTGTGTCCTCATACGATTTTTCGTATCATATATAGAGACCTTATACAGACAAAACTGCTCAAAATCAGAAAAAAGATATCAAACAAACAACAAGAACCAAGCGGTCAATACCTCAAAAGATTTACGGCTGTATCTATATGGACTCTTTTGTCGCTGTTGGCATCTATAAATTTTATGTGGTATTTTGTGCCACCGCATGATTTTTTTGTATATATGGCAAATCCATCACAACATCTTTTGATGGTTGGTATCATAGCTAGTTTGACAATATTTTTGGTATATGATATAGTCAAGCTCCAAGAAAACTACTGTATATATGTATGTCCATATGCTAGAATTCAGTCAATCATGTACGATGATGAGACAGTCCAAACGGTGTATGACAAGCAAAGAGGAGGAGAGATATATAAAGATGGCAAAAAAATTTATAAAAACAAAAAAGAACTTTTGACCACAACTCCTAGTGCAGATTGTGTCTTGTGCGATGCTTGTGTGGCAGTATGTCCTACACATATAGATATAAAAAAGGGTATGCAACTAGAGTGTATAAACTGCCTAGAGTGTGCCGATGCCTGTACAAAAGTTCAAGGCGCCCTAGGTAGAGAGTCGCTCATAACATGGACAAATGAATATGCTATCAAGGAGAAAAGAAAACCGCACTATTTTAGAGCTAGGATATTGGTATATATAGCCGTTTTGGCCGGACTTCTTTCACTGCTTTTGTATATGGGTAGCACAAAAGAGTATATGTTGTTAAATATAAACAGGACTACACAGCTATATAAAATAAAAGAAAATAATATAGTAGAAAACACATATACTATGTTGTTTCAAAACACAGACAATGTGGAGCATCGTTACTATTTCAAAGTTCTAAACCAAGAGAATATAGTGATAAAAAGACCGACCGAACCATTTATGATAAAAGCAGGCAAAAAGATTAAAAAAATCGTAATCTTAAAAACAGACAATATCTTGGTCAAAGATGCTAGCAAAGACACAGCTATACCTATCAAGATAGAGGCTTATGCAAAAGACGACAAAGAGAAGATAAGAGTGATACGAGATACCACTTTTGTCTTTCCACGATACGATAAGTTAAAATAGACGGGCAGATTTATGCTAGGTAAGTTTGGTTTTTTGTTTCTATTTATAGTCGCTGTGGCTGTGGTGTTTACAACTATATCACAAAATACAAAGATGACAGTAGTTTATGAAGGAAATCATGACAAAAAGCCCATACATATAGTGCTAAACCACTTTCAAGATAGTGATTGTGGTATGATCATAGATGACACTACATATGCATCGCAAGTTGTTTCACCTGGTGGCAAAACTTGGTTTTTTCATGATCACGGCGGTATGGCAAACTGGCTAAAAGAGAAACAATTTAAAGACCAAGCCGTCATATGGACGATGACAAAAGATGGCAAAAGATGGCAAAATGGAAAAAAACTCTGGTATAGTAGGATAGACAAGACCCCTATGAATTATGGCTTTGGTGCTTATGAAAAATATCAAGATGGATTTGTTGATTTTGAGACGATGTTGTTGTTTGTAGCACGAGGCGAACATCTAGGCAATCCACTCATCAAAAATCAACTGCTAGGAGATAACTGATGGAAGCGGTCAATATCTTTTCTATCGTGGTCATAGCATTTTTGGGTTCTTTTGGACACTGTATAGGTATGTGTGGTGGCATAGTCGTAGCATACACTAGCACAAAAATAGACAGCACCGCAAACAAACAAACACAAGCTTTTGCACATCTGCTCTACTCTATAGGTAGAGTTTTTACATATGTGTTGTTGGGAGCTCTTTTTGGCTATCTAGGCGGTGTGGCTATGTTTAACAGCTTGACAAATGGTTTGTTGCTTTTGTTTGCTGGGTTGATGATGATTTTGATAGGAGTTTCACTTTCTGGCAAGATAAAATTTTTGACTATCATAGAATACTCCATAGACAAAAACGGCTGGTATCAAAAACTTTTTCGTAAATATATTTATAACAAAAGTTTGTTTAGTTTTTTGGTGCTAGGTATGCTAAATGGACTTTTGCCTTGTGGTTTGGTCTATTTTTTTGCTATAGCTTCTGCTAGCACTGCTACTGCTTTTTATGGTGCTTTGGTTATGTTGATATTTGGTATCAGCACTATACCTGCTCTTTTTGGTTTGGGGTTTTTCGTAGGTATGTTTCAAAATAGTTTGATGAGAAACAACATGATAAAGTTAGCATCCATAAGTGTAGTATTGTTTGGTATATGGACTGCTTATCAAGGGTTTGAGTATATAAAATATCCTGAGAAATCGATACTTCAGTGCTGTGAATTTGAATCAAATTCAACAAATTAATAGATTTGTGCCATTTTTTGAGATAAATTAATAACAATATGATAAAATACAAAATCACAATTTAGTGATTTTTTGAAAAGGAGAGTTAATGCAATCTAACAATGTATTGAAGTATGACTATACTGTTGCTAAATATTTTATGATAACAACAATAGTCTTCGGAATTATCGGTATGACGATAGGGGTTCTTATCGCTTTTCAGATGGCATACCCACAGCTTAACTATATAGCTGGTGAGTATAGCACATTTGGAAGGCTAAGACCACTTCATACAGATGCTGTGGCATTTGGTTTTACTATTAGTGGTGTTTTTGCTACATGGTTTTACATAGGGCAAAGGGTATTGAAAGTATCTATGGCAGAGTCAAAGTTTCTCATGGTGATAGGCAAGCTACAGTTTTGGTTATATGTGATAGCTGTGCTGGCTGCTGTGGTAACATTGCTTATGGGATATACTACATCAAAAGAGTATGCAGAGTTTGAGTGGCCTATAGATATAGCCATAGTAGTCGTATGGGTTTTGTGGGGTATGGGAATATTTGGTCTCATAGGCATAAGACGAGAGAACAATCTTTATATCTCTATATGGTATTTTATAGCAACATTTTTAGGTGTTGCTATGCTTTATCTGTTTAACAATATGGCTATCCCTACATATTTTGCTAGTGGCGGATATGGCGACTGGCTTCACTCTGTATCTATGTATGCAGGCACAAACGATGCCTTGGTTCAGTGGTGGTACGGACACAATGCAGTAGCATTTGTATTTACTGTGCCTATCATAGCTATGATTTACTACTTCTTGCCAAAAGAATCAGGACAACCTATATTTTCTTATAAATTGTCTCTGGCTTCATTTTGGGGATTGATGTTTGTCTATCTTTGGGCAGGTGGTCACCACTTGCTCTATTCTACAGTTCCTGACTGGATACAGACTATGGGGTCTGTGTTTTCGGTGGTTTTGATATTGCCATCTTGGGGATCTGCTATCAATATGCTTTTGACTATGAAAGGCGAGTGGAATCAAGTCCAAGAGAGTCCTTTGATCAAGTTTATGATACTAGCATCTACATTTTATATGTTTTCTACTATAGAAGGTCCCATACAAGCTATCAAATCTGTAAATGCTCTAGCACACTTCACTGATTGGATACCTGGACATGTTCACGATGGGACTTTGGGTTGGGTTGGATTTATGATCATAGCATCACTATTTCATATGGCACCTAGAGTATTTAAAAGAGAGATCTACAGCAAGAAACTTATGGAATCACAGTTTTGGATACAGACAGTAGGAATAGTGTTTTATTTTTCTAGCATGTGGATAGCAGGTATCACACAAGGCATGATGTGGAGAGCTAGCGACCAATACGGAAACCTAGCATATTCATTTATAGATACAGTTACTATCTTGCATCCTTATTATACTCTACGGGGTATAGGTGGATTGTTGTATCTGGTTGGGTTTTTTATGTTTGCATACAATATGTATAAAACATTTTCATCTGGTAAAGTTATTGAGAAAGAACCTCAATTTGCTTCACCTATGGCAATATAAAGGAGGGCGAAAAGATGTTTCATTGGTTAGAAAAAAATCCATTCTTTTTTGCGGTTGGAGTATTTTTGGTTATAGCATTTGCAGGGATTATTACAATACTGCCAAATTTTGCTAAGTCGGCACAGCCTGTAGTGGGGACAAAACCATATACAGTGCTAGAGCTTGCAGGAAGACATATATATATAAAAGATAGTTGCAATGCCTGCCACTCACAGTTGATAAGACCATTTAAGAGTGAGACCGACAGATATGGCGCTTATTCTTTAAGTGGCGAGTATGCTTATGACAGACCATTTTTGTGGGGATCAAAAAGAACAGGTCCAGATCTCATGAGAGTAGGCAACTACAGGACTACGGATTGGCATGAAAATCATATGCTAGATCCTACTTCTGTCGTGCCGGGGTCTATCATGCCTGCATATACACATATGTTTACAAAAGAGGCAGATATCCAGACAGCATATGCAGAAGCTTTGACTGTAAAAAAAGTTTTCAATGTCCCTTATGACGAAAAGCATATGCCAAAGCTAGGAACTTTGGACGAAGCAGAAAAGAGAGCTTTGGATGATGCCAAAGCGATAGCGGCAGATATGAAAAATAAGAGTATCAAACAGCTTGTGGATGATGGAAAGATACCACAAATAGTAGCTTTGATAGCTTATCTAAATAGTTTAAAATAAGGATACCATCATGGAGTTTGATATAGAGAGATTGAGAGAGATACAAGTATATGCTTATGTAGTAGTTACTGGCTTGCTTGTCGTTGTGTTTTATGCATATATTTATCATATATACAACAGCGACAAAAAAGGCTTGACAAACTATGAGATAAATGCCAAGCTAGCTCTCGATGATGCTTTGGATTCAACTCCTATAAATGGTATTTTAAAAACAAAAAATGGAGTAAATAATGAACTGGTTAAGTGATAATATAAATCAGCTAGCCCTGCTAGGTGCGGCTGCGATCGTTTTGATCACAGTTGGTGTCGTTGGCAAATATATCAAAAATATCAAAAACGACAAAAGTGAAGGTGAGCTAGCCGATGACAATTGGGATGGAATAGGTGAGTATAAAAACGAAGTGCCTACAGGCTGGGGTGTCGTGTATATATTGACTATCGTTTGGGCTGTTTGGTATATGGTAGCAGGATATCCTGTAAATTCATATTCACAAATAGGCGAATACAACGAAGAGGTCAAATCATACAACAAACATTTTGCGCAAAAATGGAAAGACCCAGACAAAGAAACATTGATGGGAATGGGCGAAGGTGTCTATCTGCTACAATGTGCTCCTTGTCATGGTATCGCTGCAGATGGTATAGATGGCAAAGCAGCTAGTTTTGAGACATGGGGGACAGCAAAAGGCATAGAACTTGTTGTCAAAAATGGCTCAAAAGGCATGGGATACACTATGGGTGATATGCCTGGCGGATTGGTGCCAGATGAAGCTGATATCAAAGCGGTATCTGCATATGTAGCAAACGGTATGAGTGGCAACCCAAAAGGCAAAGAGGTGTTTGATACGGCATGTGTAGCATGTCATGGAGCAGATGGCAAAGGTATGGAAGGTATGAGTGCAAACTTGACCACATATGGCACACCGGCATTTGTCACAGAGGTGCTAAACAGAGGCAAGATAGGAGACATAGGCACTATGCCAAAGTTTGATGATGGTAGATTGACAGATATTCAAAAAGAAGCTGTAGGTAATTATATATTATCTATAGGAAAATAGGAGAAATTATGAACAAAAGAAATATTTTTTCACTACACGGTATAAGTGGGATGCTAATAGCGACAACTCTGTTGTTGTCAATCTTAGTTGGATTGACTATATGGGCTATAGATGCTCAGCGAGAAAGTGCGACAAAATTTTACAAGATAGAAAATATCCAAGATATAAAGATGATCAACAAAAATAATGCTTCTCACTATAAGATCATAGGAGAAAAACAATGAAACTTGAAGTCATAATAGCATGGGCTCTAGTAGTTTCTGCTGCTGTCACATTGTGGGCAGTAGTCACACCAAATCATCTATTTGTAGGGTGATATAGTTGCCTAAAACGATGAAAAACAATATGGCATATCTTGTCGTATTGTTTCTGTTTTTGACGACCTGTGTTGATGCGAAATTTATACACGATGAAAATATAATAAATCAAAAAACAGTTCTCAAGCTACAAGAGATGGCACGAGAGTTAAAGCAAAAAACTGATATATCATTGTATCTCTATATCTTAAATGATATAAACTCTGAAAATATAACTCAATACTCAAAAAAACTTACAAAAAAGCTAGACAAACCATATATAGCTATGGTCTTTGCAAAAAAAGAAAAAAAGATAGAGATAGTTTGCTCAAAAGAGCAGTGCAAAAAATTTGACAAAGAGCAAGTGCTAAGCCCCATAGGTGGTTCGATCATCCCAATACTTGTAACAAAAGTAAAAACTAGCATAAAAGTAGATGATACTATAAGTGCCGCACTTTTAAATGGCTATGCTGATATAGCAGAGCAAGTAGCTAGCTATCACAACATAGAGCTGGATTCTGCCATCGGCAATACAAATAGAAATATTGTCAGTTTCATACGAGCTATTTTTTATCTTATTATTTTGATATTTTTTATAATGTTCATGAGGCGAAAATTTGCAAAATAACAACAAAAAGAGATTTAACTTTTGGCCTTATGGTATAACTATAAGTATAGTCGCTGTAGCTGTATTGTGTATTGATATGATCATGATATCGTTGAAAAATCCTGTCTATATGGACGACTTTTATCTAGAAAAATACCAAGATGTAGATGAAAATATAAATAAAATTATAATATCACAAAAAAAGTTTGACAAAAAATACACTATACAGATAGATATGAAAAAGAAATTTATCAAAAAAAATAACAATATAAAAATAAAAATAGCAGACAAAGTCACCACAAAAGATGTAAAAAATGCAAAATTAGAACTACTTGTCACGAGACCAGATTCATCGAAATTTGACAAAAAACTATCTGTCTTAGAGATAAAAGATGGGTATTATATATTTGAGCCATTTGATATAGAAAAGAAAGGCAGATGGCAAATAATGCTAAAAGTCAGCATAGGCAAACTGGTAAGCTTCACAAGAGTTGAGACCTATGCAACATTATGACGATGTCATAATACCTTGTTCGCATTGTAATTTAGAGTTTGCAAAAGATGTGATGATATCACAAAATAGTTATGATAATGAGTTGTTTTTTTGTTGCAAGGGTTGTCAAACTGTGTATCATATACTAAAAGATGGTCATCTGGATAGCTTTTATGATAAACTTGGCAAAAACAAACTACACTCAGTTATAGACAAAGATCAAGACCTCGCGAAGTTTGACACAGAAGGTTTTGCCAAAAAATATGTGACTAAAAATGATGGATACTGTGAGATATCGTTGATCATGGAGGGCATTCACTGTAGTGCTTGTGTATGGCTAAATGAAAAAATATTACACAAAACAGACGGAATCATCAAAGCAAATATCAATTATACCAACTACAAAGCAAAAATAGTTTGGAATCCAGACGATATAAAGCTATCACAAATCATAGCAAAAATCCAATCTATAGGATATGATGCCTATGCTTATGATACAAAAACAGGTGAAGCAAAAGCCAACAAAGCTAGAAAGGATTATTATGCTCGTCTAGTCGTAGGTATATTTTGCACCATGAATATCATGTGGATAGCAGTAGCACAATATGCAGGCTACTTTTCTGGTATAACACAAAGTGCCAAAACCATACTAAATATAGCAGAGTTTGTGTTGGCTACTCCTGCACTTTTTTGGACAGGTTGGCCCTATTTTAGAGGTGCATATTTTGCTTTTAAAAACAAGATTGCAAATATGGATATATTGATAGTGTTTGGCACATTGAGTGCATATCTATACTCCATATATGCGACTATCACATGCACAGGCGAAGTTTATTTTGATTCTGTGACTATGGTTATCACTTTTATATTTATTGGAAAATATCTAGAGGTATTGAGCAAGAAAAATGCAGTAGATTCTCTGGACAATATATCATCGTCTATACCAGAGCATGTGACTGTCATAAGGGATGGCAAGAGTAGTTTGGTAGATACTACACAGATAAATATAGGCGATATTATAGAGGTAAAAGCTGGAGAGAAGATAGCCATAGATGGTGTAATGCAAAAAGGTGGTGCAAGTTTTGACGAATCATCTATAAGCGGAGAATCACTCCCAGTATATAAAAAACACAATGACAAAATATTCAGCGGAACCTTGTGTCTTGATAGCACCATAATATACAAGACCACCAAAGATGTTGCCAACTCGACCATACAAAGTATCGCATCTATTTTAGAGCAGTCACTTACCAAAAAGCCAAATATTGAAAAAGTAGCAGATACTATATCTGGGTATTTTTCATTTGTTGTGCTGGCTATATCTATAGTTACATTTGTGGGTTGGTATGTTTTTGTTGGTTCATTTGAATATGCTTTGATAGTCGCCATATCTGTGACTGTCATCGCTTGTCCTTGTGCACTAGGGTTGGCAACTCCTGTAGCCACACTAGTCGGAGTTGCAGTAGGATCAAAAAGAGGAATATTATTTAAAAGTGCATCTCATCTCGAAACTATAGCAAAAGCTACTACAGTAGTTTTGGATAAGACAGGCACTATAACACAAGCAAAACCACAAGTTGTAGGATATATCAAGTATAAAGATTTTGATATAGATATGTTATATGCTTTGGTGCAAAAATCCAACCACCCCATAAGCAAAGCTATAGTGAAATATCTACAAGCAAATAAACAAGTTTCACACGAATATCGACTAGAGGATATCAAGCATATAGAAGCTAGAGGCTTGAAAGCGAGCTACAAAGAGCACAAGATATATGGTGGCAATATAGAGTTTATAAACGATATGAATATCAAGTTTGATATGAAGCAGGAGACATCTGTGTTTGTCTTTGCTATTGATAAAGATGTGGTGTGTAGCTTCAAGCTTGAAGATATGCTAAAAACAGGAGCAGTTCAAACTATAAAGGATATCAAAAAACTAGGACTAAATCCTATAATATGTAGTGGCGATAACACAAAAGCTGTAGAAAAGATAGCCAAAAAAGTAGGCATAGAGACCTTTTATAGCTCTATGACACCTACAGACAAGGCAGATATCATAGATAGATTAAAAAAACAAAACAAAATAGTTGTCATGGTAGGTGATGGCATCAACGATGCTATAGCTATGGGCAAAAGTGATATAGCCATAGCTATGGGCAACGATACCGACCTAGCCGTCCAGATGAGTGATATCGTGCTCATAGATGGCAATATCACATCTGTATATGAAACTTTAAAATTGTGTAGAAATGTTTTTCGCACTATCAAGCAAAATATTCTTTTCTCTTTGGGCTACAATGTTTTTGCTATATCTCTTGCTGTTGCTGGGTTTGTGATACCTCTAGTGGCAGCTATATCTATGTCTATAAGCTCGCTTGTCGTAGTGGGCAACTCTATGAGGATCAAAAATGGATGACAATATACTTATAGCCATGCTCACAGTCTCTATAGGACTTGGAGCTTTGGGGTTGTTTGCTTTTTTGTGGGGTATCAAGACTGGACAATTTGATGACAAAGAGAGATTTTTAGAAGGAGCGCTATATGATGGCGAAGAGGAGTTAAATATCGCAAAAGAGATGGAAAATAGAAAAAAGAGATAAAACAACTCTTGTCAAACTAAAAACTCAAATAAGAATCCGCGAGCCGTGTATCAAACACGGCTTGCATGTAGAGTATCTACAAAGTTCTAGCTGACCGCTACTTGCCTAGTAGTTCCCTCCCAGATACCATGCTTGGTGCAGTATCCGTGAGCTACTAGATTTAGCTTTTTGCCTTGTGGGACTATCGTAAAAGTTGTGGTATTGTGTGCTTTTATATTACCCAAAGTTCCTGGCACATATGTAGCTTTTGCCAGTAGTTTGTCGCCGTCATACAAAGCTACAGACTCTATATAGTGATCAAAATCATCTGGATGAGTATATTCACGACCCATCTTTACGGTAACTTCAAACGGCTCACCAACTTTTGCGTTATCCTCACAATGGACAAACGGACTGTGCCTGTCTATCAAATCCTTTTTTGCTTCTCTATCAACTTCGCTTATATCTATGTATCTGTTTATCTTTGGCATTATAAATCTCCTTCATGTTTTGCTAGATACTGTGCTACACCTTCTGTGCTAGCTTTCATACCATCATCACCTTTGACCCAGCCAGCAGGACATACTTCGCCGTGTTCGTTGGTATATATCATGGTATCTACCATTCTTATCATCTCATCTATATTTCTACCTAGTGGCAAGTCGTTTATAACCGCATGTCTGACTGTGCCATCTTTGTCCAAGAGAAACGAACCTCGTAAAGCTACTGCTCCATCTAGCAACACATCATAATCTGCACTAATACTTTTGGTCAGATCCGCCACTAGTGGCATATTGACAGCACCTATACCGCCTTTTTCTACTGGAGTCTCTCTCCAAGCAAAGTGTGAAAACTGACTATCTACAGATACTCCTATGATATTTATGCCACGTGCCTTGAACTCATCTGCTCTTTTTGAAAAAGCAATAATCTCCGAAGGACAAACAAACGTAAAATCCAGCGGATAAAAAAACAACACTGCTCCCTTTTCCCCGATATTTTCATATAGATTAAAATCCTCTACTATTTGACCGTTTGCCAACACTGCTTTTGCAGTAAAATCTGGCGCCTTTTTTGTGACTAACATATCTTTCCTTTTTTTAAATTGAGAGCTATTATATCATATTTTTATAAAAGTTGATCAAAAATAGTGTCATTTGTGAAAATTTATAGTTTGCTGTGATTTAAAATACTATCATAACATAGTTCGCAGAGTGGAAAGCGGAGTGAATGTTTGGTAACCTATCCGGAACCCCGAATTTATTTGGAGTCAATCATAACACAAACTACAACTTTGGACTACCTAATTTTGATTTTATAAATGTTTGGCAGTGCTCTTGAACCATATCAATCTATGACACTGTTTGGCGAGCTGTTTGAGCTATGATACACTAGCATATCGTATTTTCTAGCATAGTATCTCAATAGTATATTTTGCAACACTGGTTCTATAGATGGCACAAACCAAGCATTGTTGGACAGCACTATCATATATGATGTGTCTAGGTCGGTAAATATCTTATCGGTTGTGGCTTCGTAGCAGATGGCATTGCGAAATTTTGTCCCATCTATATCAAATGTTGTAGGGTGTTTCGCTACTTTGTAGTCGCTAGCTCCGTTGTAAAACTCATCATTTATCCAATCTCGTATCATGGCAGGTAGTGGCACAGCTTCGCCAAACGGCACTAGCACTAGCTTTCTAGCGATATGGAGCTTTTGACGATGGAAAAAATAGGATGTGTTGTAGTGCCGCCGTTCATCTAGCTCCAAACCTCCTGTTATTATGGCTATATCTTTACTTTTGTCTTTTAGATAGTTTAGCAGTTTTTCATTTTTATTGAGAGCCAGTGGAAATGTAGTCTCTGGAAGTATCACTAGATCATAGCCCATATCTATGGCATGTTCTATGTTTTGTTTGTTTTCATTTATCAGTGTTGATCTATACGACTTTTGCCATTTGTCTTTTTGTGCGGTGTGGTATTGTGGCATATATATTTTCATATTTGGTGGTGGTATCTTTTGGTTATCAAAATCCAAAGCAAAAACCAGTAGCAACAAATATGCCCAGTTTCGCCTGTCTATAACTAGCGACAAACTAGCTAGTATGATAGCAAATGCTACAAACGATATATCAAAATAACTATTTGCAAATATCGCTTGTGGTTTAAACCAGTTAAACCCAAGCACAGACAAAAAATACAAGCCACTAAACAGCCCAGCTCTTATGTATGTGTTTCGCGATACTCCTACGATATAAAATATAGTTCCATATATCAGTCCTACGACAGCGATGACTACAAACGACAGATAAAACACACCATAATGCTCAAAACTATAAAATATCCACCAAAACCACAGCAGTCCTGCAAAAAATCCTACCCAAAACAGCTCTCGCTTTGTCTGAATAAGTATCAAATATATAGCGACTATACCTATTAGACTGTTTAACCATAAATAGCCCAAACCATAGTGTTCTAGGTATATTGACGACGAAAAAACACAAGCGACAAAAAAAGATTTCAGTATATTCATGACTTATTGTATCATATATAAGTTAATTTTGATATAATAACCAAAAAAAGGATATTTATGGAAGCAGGGAGCGGAAATTTATTGGGGTCGTTGTTGCCGTTGGTGGCATTGTTTGCTATATTTTATTTTCTTATTATAAGACCACAGCAAAGACAAGCAAAAGAGCACAAACAGATGGTAGCAGATCTAAAGATAGGCGATGAAGTAGTGATAAATGGCGGAGTTATAGTCACATTGACCAAGATCACTGAAAATTTTTATGAAGTGAAAAATATGGACGGATCAAAAATGAAAGTTGCAGTGGATTATATCGCATCTAAAATAGCCAAATGAATAGGATAAATTATCGTATAGTCATATTTGCTATAGCCTTGATAGCAGCTGTAGCATTTTCTTTACCGTCATTTTTGCAGACAAGTGGAGGCAAGAAAATCTCACTAGGACTAGACTTGCAAGGTGGCTTGCATATGCTACTAGGAGTCCAGACAGACAAGGCAGTGGTGTCGAAGATCAAGTCCATAGCATCCTCTGTCAAGTATTTTGCAGATGATAGCTCTATACTTATAGAGGAGCTTATCATAGAGGATTATAGTTTCGGTTTTTTGCTACTTGATAGTGATGAGATAGAGACTATAGAAAAGATGCTAAGTGCCAATGCTGGGTTGAAGTTTGTCAAAGACGACGACCTGCGATACAAGATAACTATAGACGAGATAGAGCAAGCAAATATCAAAGACAAAGCTGTCTCACAAGTGGTAGAGACGATACGAAATCGTCTGGATCAGTTCGGACTAGCAGAACCATCGGTCACCAGACAAGGTCCTACTGATATATCTGTAGGACTACCTGGTATCAAGACGGTTGAAGAGGAGCAAAGAGCTAGAGAACTTATAGCCAAACCAGCACAGCTAGAGATGATGACAGTTGATGAACAAAGAGCCGATCAAGTATATACTATATCACAAGAGGATGTCAAAAATCACGGCGATGTGATATTGCCATCATCAGATAGCAACGAGACAAAATATCTCCTAAAAGCAGTGCCACTACTGACTGGCTCACAGATCACCGATGCTTCTGTAGCATTTGACCAAAACAACCAACCCATCATAAACTTCAAGCTAGATGCCACAGGTGCTAGGATATTTGGAGACTTTACTGGCAAAAATGTAGGTGTGAGACTGGCTGTCGTGTTAGATGGCTTGGTATATTCTGCTCCTGTAATACGAGAGCGAATAGGTGGCGGTAGCGGACAGATAAGCGGCGGATTTACAGTCCATGAAGCTGGCAATGTAGCTATAGCTTTGCGAAGCGGAGCTTTGCAGGCTCCTGTAGTGTTGCTAGAGAAACGAAGTGTAGGACCTAGTCTAGGTGCTGATAGTGTGCGGTCATCTATACTGGCACTGCTAGTAGGATTTATGCTAGTCATCCTGTTTATGGTGATCTATTATGGATATGCAGGTATCATAGCAAATGTGGCACTTGTAGCAAATATATTTATAATCATAGCGGTCATGGCAATGTTTGGAGCGACTTTGACACTACCTGGTATGGCTGGTATCGTGCTGACGGTGGGTATGGCTGTAGATGCCAATGTCATCATAAACGAGAGAGTGAGAGAACTGCTAAAGACAGGCAACTCTATATCGTATAGTATAACTCACGGCTACAACAATGCCATGAGTGCTATACTGGATGCCAACATCACCACCTTGCTAGTAGCGGTGATACTATATGTATATGGCACAGGACCTATCAAAGGGTTTGCGGTAACTATATCTATAGGTATATTAGCTTCTATGCTCACAGCTATACTAGGCACTCATGGGATATATCATACTCTCATGCCAAATATGGCAAAAGCAAACAATTTAAGAAAATGGTTCGGGATAAAATAATGGAATTTTTTAAAAAATACAAAAGTTATGACTTTATGGGAAAAAGAAAGTTGTCGTTGTCGATATCTTTGGTGCTGGTGATTGGTTCGCTTGTTTTGTTGTCTACAAAGGGCTTGAACTTTGGTATAGACTTTACAGGTGGTACTACAGTGCAGGTCAAATATACTAGCAATGCTCCTATAGACAAAATACGAGCGAAACTGAGAGAACATAGCCAGTTTGACGGCACTATCGTGTCCTATTTTGGAGCAGACGATGAGGTCTCTATAAAGATACCTACAAGCACCAAAAATATATCAAACGACATAGGAGACGAAGTATCCAAAGCTTTAGCTGACACAGGAGAGTTTGAGATACGAAAAGTAGATATGGTAGGACCAAAGGTAGGCGGAGAGCTACGAAACAAAGGTATCATGGCTGTTGTATTGTCTATATTTGTCATACTGCTATATGTATCGTGGCGATTTCAGTGGCGATTTGCTTTAGCTTCGGTGGTAGCTTTGGTGCATGATATATCTATAGCTATGGGAGCTCTATCGCTGTTGGCTATAGATATCAATCTTGACATACTAGCAGCTATATTGACGATACTAGGATACTCTCTCAATGATACTATCATAGTGTTTGACAGGATACGAGAGGGTATAGCAGGAGCGAAGACCGACAAACTAGATGTAGTGATAAATGACAGCGTATCTAGGACACTGACTAGGACTACACTCACATCGTTGACTACATTTTTCGTGGTTTTTACTCTATATATGTTTGGTGGCGAGATCATCAGTGGCTTTAGCTTTACTCTACTTGTAGGGATCATCGTGGGGACATATTCATCTATATTTGTAGCTTCTGCTATATTGATACAGCTTAACTTCTCTATAACAAACTACAAAAAAATGCTAGCATTGAAACTCAAACAACAACAAGAAAAAGATAGATTGCGAGCTCAGTTCGAACAAGGCACTATATAGCAGTATGAGAAAAGCTCTATATAGTGGCACATTTGACCCTATAACTATAGGGCATATAGATATCATCAAAGCATCACTTAGTGTGTTTGATGAAGTTGTGGTAGCTGTGGCGGTCAGTCAAAACAAACACCCTATGTTTAATATAGATGACAGAGTCAAGATGGCGAAAAATGCTCTGGCGGGTTTGCAAAATATCAAAGTAGTGGCATTTGACAATCTGCTAGTAGATCTAGCTTCATCGCTTGGTATCTTGCACATAATACGAGGGCTTCGGGCTGTGAGTGATTTTGAATATGAGTTTCAGATGGGATATGCAAACAATTCTCTAAACAAAGACCTACAGACTCTGTTTTTCATGCCAAAAGTTAAAAATGTTTTTATAAGTTCATCTATCATAAGAGAGCTTATACGGTTTGATGGTAAGTTCGAACACCTAGTCCCTAAAGAGATATCAAAGGATATTTATGCGATACATCGCCATAGAGGGAGTTGATACTTCTGGTAAATCTACACAGATAGATATATTAAAGCGGAGATATCCACAAGCATATTTTACTCAAGAACCAGGTGGCACAAAACTAGGCAGGAGTATACGAGATATACTACTACATGAGCATATCAACTCTAGCTATGCTGAGTTTTTTCTGTTTTTGAGCGACAGAGCAGAGCATATACACGACCTAAAACAGCTCAAAAATGACACAATTATCACAGACAGATCGCTCATCAGTGGTATAGCATATGCTGTCAATATAGATATAGAAAAAGCTGTCCAACTAAACAAGCTTAGCTGCGATGGGTTGCTGCCTACAAAAGTAATATTTCTAAAGTTAAGTAAAAATGAACTACAAAAGAGACTAGGCGAAAAATCTCACGACAAGATAGAACAACGAGGAGTAGAATATCTGTTACAGATACAAGACAATATATCAAAAGCCATAAAGATATTGGGTATAGACCATATAATCCTAGATGCTTCACTAGACAAAGAGACCATCGCTAGAAAAGTCCAAGAATATGTAAATCTCGGCAGAATATCAAAAGATTGAGTAGGTTTAAGAAATTTTTAGTATAATCATAAAGTTTTCAAGGAGAAGTAGATGTTGACAAGTCTAATAGGTATATTTTTTATAATCATAGGGTGCGATATGCTTTTAAGTTTTATAAAAAATAGAAAAGATAGCTTCATGAAAGATGAAGCAGATAGATATTTATTTAAATATAACGAGAAGCCAAAAGGCTGGAGATCACAAGGTAGAGTTTATACAGAAGGTATTGCCCTTATAGAAAACAGAAAAACAAAACAAAAAAAGTTTATAAGACAAGCAGAACTTTGCGATATTGGTCTGCTTGCATAACAAATGGTATGGGTGGATACCTACAAATCTGGGCTATATCAATTTTGACTTTATAGACACAAAAAGTATAGAAAGAAATTATCCTAAATTTACTTACATTTACGATGAAAAAACCAACACAAAGCATATTTCGTTAAAAGAGATACAACTATTGTCTGATTCGTCCTATTGTTCACGACTATACAATAAAATCATAAATAATAAAAAAGAGCATTTTCCAGATGTAGAAATAAAACTAACCAAAAAGAAAGACTCAATAGTCGGCACTATTGATTTGTCATATAAAAATAGTATCAAATATCTAGTTATATTTAATATAAAGACAGATGGCAAAACAAGGTTTAAGTTTACAAATATAGACAATATAGATAAAAAATTTCAAATAAATAATCTCAAAACTATAAAACAATCAATTTTTGTGATATTGAAATCTATAGTTCACGGAGACAACCACAGACAAAAGATAGACACAGCTATCAAAATAACACACAAAAGCTTCAAACCACAAAAGATATTAAATAGTATGCTAACGCATATCAAGCTTATAGAAAGAAATGCTAAATTTTTAAAAGGTTGCAAAACTAAATTATATCAAAATATATCAATAGATGATGTTGCTGGATATATATCATATATGAATACATTTGTTCTTTTGTTTAAAATTAAAGACTCAGACAATAACATAAAAATAGCACACAATATCAAGGACAATTTACAATCAACCATAAACAAACGAGAAAAAAAAGAGAGCTTGGCAATACACTTTAAAGCCACAGCCTTGACTATAACCGCTTTGTTTATCGCTACAAATATAGTTTTAAATCCATTTTACAAGATAGAGAAATACTCACTTTTACAGTTCTTTCATATGGAATTTGATAGGTTTGATATGTTTATTTTTGTTGCTTTTGTATGGAGCATGGTCTATTATGTTGGTATTAGATGTGACTTGACAAGCTATATGTATGGTGGAAACGACATAAAATACAAGTTGTTTAAATTTTTTAAGTTCAACTTTTTCAAACCAAAAGGTATAATCGCACTTTTATTTATATCGCTCGGCATATATCTTTCGTTTGATCTTATCTCTCAAATACTAAGGGGATTGTTGTTTTGATAGGTTTAAATATCGGCAATTTTTTCGCTGTAGCATTTGGTGGTGCAGTTGGAGCTAGTATGCGATATGCTATAAATATATATATGCTAAAAAACTACAGCCACCACATATCACTAGCGACTATCATCGTAAATCTGCTAGGTAGTTTTGTCGCTGGAGTGTTGTTTGCTCTGTTTGTCTATACAAATATATCAAACAGTTACAAGCTAATGCTCATGACAGGTTTGTTAGGAAGTTTGACTACTTATTCTACTTTTGCTATAGAGACTGTGCTACTAGTCAAGTCATCGTGGGAGTTGGCAGTTTTAAATATAGCCATAAATCTATTTGGCTCGCTTTTGCTAGCTTTCATAGGGTTTAGGGCTACAAACATATTGCTAGGAAACTAAAGCTCACCCTAAGCTCACCTCTAAAAATCACCCACCTAGGTATTTGCTGATAATCTCGTCACTTTTGATGAGTTTAGACGATACATCACTCATGACTATTTCGCCATTTTCAAGCACATAGGTCCAGTCGCTCACACTCAATGCCGCATAGGCATTTTGTTCTACTAGCAATATAGTGATACCCTCTTTTTTGAGCTGTTCTATGATACCAAACAGCTCGGATACTATATTTGGTGCTAGTCCTAAACTTGGTTCGTCCAACATCAAAAGTCTAGGCGCACTCATCAAAGCTCGTCCAATTGCTAGCATCTGCTGTTCGCCACCGCTCATAGTCCCTGCTAGCTGGTCTCTTTTGGCAACAAGTCGTGGAAACATCTCATACATCTTCTCTTTGAGGTCTCCATAGCTTGGATTGTTGTATGCACCTATCTTTAGATTTTCATCTACTGTGAGGTTTATAAATACTCGCCGACCCTCCGGCACTAGAGCTATCTTTTGCTGGATTATCTTGTGTGTGGGGTATTTTGCTATATCTACACCATCGTATAGGACTGTGCCTGTCTTTTTGACATCGTTGACTATAGAGTGCAAAGCAGAGGTCTTGCCGGCACCATTTGAGCCTATGAGCGACACTATAGTGCCTGTCTTTACTTCTATATTGATATCTTTGACAGCTTTTATTAGACCATAATAAACCGATAGATTGGATATGTTAAGCATGTTTAAAATCCCCCAGATAAGCCTTGATGACCTCTTTGTCTTTGATAGCATCTTTTATATCACCACAAAATATAGTCTCGCCATAGTCAAGCACCAGCACCTTGTCGCACAGATGATTTACAAACTTCATATCGTGCTCTATGAGTAGTATAGAGATATCATAGTCGTCTCGTATCTTAAACAACAGCTGGGCTAGTTGAGTGGTTTCATTTGGATTCATACCAGCGGCAGGCTCGTCTAGTAGCAGTATCTTTGGCTTGGTAGCTAGAGCTCTGGCTATCTCTACTTTTCGTTGAATGCCATAGCTTAAACTCGTGGCTATCTCGTCTTTGTGCTGTAGTATGCCTAAGTTGTCTAGCAAATCTATAGCAAACTTATATGACGATGCTTCGTGTTTAAAGTATCTAGGCAACCGAAAAATAGACTCAAAGTATGTGTATTTGATATCTTTGTCCATACCTACTAGCAGATTGTCTAGTACGGTCATGCTTTTAAACAGCCGGATATTTTGAAAAGTCCTAGCTATGCCTCGCCTGACTATCTTGTAGTTTTTCATATTTGTGATATTTTGATCGTCAAATATCACATCGCCTTTGGTGGCACTATAGTTTCCAGTGATTATGTTAAATATAGTAGTCTTGCCAGCACCGTTTGGTCCTATCAGCCCATATATTTGCTTTTGTTGGACACCTAAACTGAGGTTGTCTATAGCTTTGACACCGCCAAATGTTTTGGTGATATTTTTCAACTCAAGTATCATCTGTATCCTTCTGTTTCGGTTTTTTCTTAAACAGATCTCCAAGCTCTCTTTTACCCATGATTCCTTCTCTAGCATACAACATCACCACTACCAAAAGCACAGAAAACACAACCATACGAAGCCCCGGGTGAGCTCCAAAGTCATAGCCAAAGGCACTGATAGGTCCGTCTAGTATTCGTAGCCACTCTGTCCCACCGACTACTAGCACAGTGCCTATGATAGCTCCAGTCATAGAACCCAGCCCACCTAATACGATGATAATCAACAACTGAAAAGTCAAGAAAAACTGAAATAGATCAGGAGAAATAGTAGTCAACAATATAGCCAACAATCCACCACCAACTCCTTCAAAAAAAGCAGAAGTAGTAAAGGCATATGTCTTTATCTTCATAGTGTTTATGCCTATGGCCTGTGCGGCATCTTCATCGTCTCTGACGGCTTTCATAGACCGGCCGTATTTGGAGTATATGATATTTAGTATGATGACAGTCGTGATGATAGCGATACCACCAGTCCAGTAGATATTGATAAGTGATGGTATTTCGTTTAATCCTATAGCTCCGTTTGTGACAGATGGTGAGTTTATAGCGATCACTTTGATAATAAACCCAAAGCCCAATGTCACGATAGCTAGATAATCTCCTCGTACACGAAACACAGGAAAAGCCAACATCGCGGCAACTACCGCTGCCACCATACCAGATAGCAGTAGTGCTGGTATCAAGTTTAACTCCAAAGCCAATACCCACCAGCTAGGGTCTTCTAGCTGAAAAAGTTCAAACTTCATCTCCTCGCTTAGTAGTGCCAGAGCTGTCACATAAGCACCTATAGCTACGAAGCCGTTTGGTTCTAGTGAAAATTGTCCTGTGACACCATTTATAAGGTTATAAGAGGTCGCTAGAATTATAAATATAGCTATGTTGTTGGTAATCCTCAGTGTATAATCATCGAAACTATTTTGTGCTATGACCATAAACAGTATCGCCAATGATACAAATAGTATTAGTTTTATATTAATTTTATCTATCAAAATCTACTCTTTTCAAAGTTTATACCCATGATACCACTAGGCTTGACTAGCAAAACGAGTATCAAAAATACAAACGCTATGGCATCTTTGTAGCCACCAAGTTCTGGATAAAATGCTACAAATATAACTTCTGTAAATCCTAGTATAAATCCACCCAACACAGCACCACTAACACTACCGATACCACCTAGCACCGCAGCGGCAAATGCCTTGAGACCTATCATGATACCCATATATGGAGTGAGCACTGGATAGGACAAAGCCCAAAATATACCACCCACAGCGGCCAGTGATGAACCTATGATAAACACTAGCATGATAATCTTGTTTGCATCTACTCCCATGAGAGAGACTGTCTTGATATCAAAGCCTAGTGCTCGTATAGCCATACCGTATTTTGTCCTATACAGCACATACAACAACACACCCAACAACAGCATAGTAACTATAGGCACTATGATGACCGTAGGGGTAAATATGATACCGTTTATATCTATAAGATGATCAAAAAATGGCGGAACTTGAAACGACTTAGCCGTGCCACCGGCAAATACATTGATAGAGTTTTGTAGTAAAAAGCTTATACCTATAGCCGTGATAAGCAAAGATATCCGAGGAGCTTCTCGTAGAGGTTTATATGCTATCTTATCTGTCAAGACACCTACTAGCACAGATACTGCGATAGCTACGGCAACTGCCGGCAACAAGGTAAGTCCAAGCACAGCCATAGCACTATATGCTACAAATGCACCTACCATCATGATCTCGCCATGGGCAAAATTGATAAGTCGCAAAACTCCATATACCATAGTATAACCAATAGCGATAAGTGCATACATACTGCCTACACTTATGCCGTTGATTATCTGTTGGATAAAAGTGAGAAAATCCATAAGTTTATTTTAAACCTGCTATGGATTGACTGTTTTTAAGTATATACTTTTTCCGTCTTTTATAGTTTCTATGACAGCAGAACGAACTGCGTCACCTTTTTCATCAAGTGATATCACACCTGATACTCCTTGAAAATCTTTTGTGGCTCTGATGTTTTTGTTTACACACACAGTATCCGCAGGATTTTCACACTTGTTCATGGCAGCTACTATTACATTGTAAGCTTCTGCACTAAGCACACCAAATGGATGTGGAGCTTCGTTGTATTTCGCTCTGTATTTTGCATCGAAATCTTTTGAAGCATCTGTAGTCTTTGGTGCATCTGGACTATATAGGTTTGTACCATAAAATCCTTCTACTGCATCTTTGCCTACTTCGAAAAATATCTTATCACCAGCCATACCATCTGTGCCTAAAAATTTGGCTTTTATGCCCAATTGTTTTGCTTGTTTTGCTATGAGTGCAACTTCAGCTGAATAAAACGGTATAAATATAAGTTCTGGATTGAGTGTCTTGATGTTTGACAATATAGCTTTGAAGTCTGTATCACCTTGATTTATCTTGACTGCTTTTTTGATCTCTCCACCTAAAGCTTTGTATTTTTTGTTAAATACACTTGATATACCTATAGAGTAGTCATTTTTGACATCTGTGATGACCACTGCTGTTTTCAATCCTAGATCATTGAAAGAGAAGTTTGCAGCAACTTCGCCTTGGAAGTTGTCGTTGAAACAAACTCTGCTAGTAAAATCTCGTCTGTTGGTGACCAGTGGGTTTGTGGCTACTGGAGCTACTACTGGTATCTTTGCATCTTCTGCTATCTTGGTGATAGCCATAGTGTTTGTAGATGTCAAAGCACCTATAACAGCAGATACCTTCTCTTTTGATATCAGTTTAGTGATAGCATTTGCTGCTTCTATCTTGTCGGATTTGTTGTCTAGTAAAATAGTTTTGATGACAGCACCGTTTGCTAGCTTGGGAGTTAGTTCATTTGCTAGCTTTATACCCTTGTCAGCATATTGTCCAAAGCCACCTATAGGACCACTCATAGGCATAACTATACCTATCTTTATCTCTTTGACATCCGCTACTGCGGCCTTGTCGGCAACTTTTTCTTGTGCCTTGTCTTCTACAGTCACTTTTGACTTATCCTCTTGTTTGTCCTCTTTAGACCCACAACCGCTTATTGACAACAAAGTAGCAGTCAACAAGAGTGCTACAACCATATTAAATATATTTTTCATATTATTTCCTTTTTAAAATTGCGATATTATAGCAAAAATTTATAAAACTTACCAAAATTTTACTATTTTTTGGAAATTTTGTCTCAAATAGTTATTGTTGTAGTTTGTTTTTATGTTAATACGATACAATTGTCAAAAAGGATTAATATGAATTCATCTCTAAATTTATTTTATCTACAAAATAGTGCAATTATATATTATAATATACCAAAGCAGAAGCACAGCTCAAGCCTCTTTGGTGTCGTTGACTTATGATATCCAACGATAGTTTTCAGTCAAGGTCTGGCTATTTTGGTGCTTTTGCAACATTCTTGGGCTCATTGGTTTTGCTGTATCTAAAAGATTTGGCTGTCGTTGAAAATATATCAAATAGTTATATATTTTTATTGGTGTTGTTTGTTTTTTTTACTATGCTACTTACAGAATATTACCAAAAAAATATTTACAATAAAAAACACAATATAAGCAAAATATTTATCGCGACAAACCGCTCAAATCTATACATAGCAAAGTCTGCTTTTTTGCGGTTTATCGTGTTGTTTTTGCCGTTTCTGGTTTTTTATCTGATTTTAAACCACCATAACTATTTTATAAAAAACAATTTCTTCGCACCTACTGTTGAATTTTTTGATTGGCTTTTATATATTTTCCTATCTTTTGGTTTTGTTTATAACTTTATCACTCTCAAATACAAGGGCGACAGAGCCTACGAGTTTGGCGACTATGCTGTGTTGTCTATCATAGCTATAAGATCTATCATAAAACAAAACACCCTACACAAAAACAGAAGAGTCAAAAAAATCTTTTTGATATATTTGGTCAATTTTTTCTTTCTTTCTCTTATGATTAGATTTATAGCTGTAGAGTTTCATGCATTTGAAAACAGTTTTGCAAACTATTTAAAGCATGGAAGTTTTGACAACGGATATTGGACGATGTTTCATCTCATCTTTGTGGTTGATTTGACTATCGCTATCATCGCATATACTTTTCCTAGTAGATGGCTGGACAATCGTATCAAAAGTGTAGATATGACCATGAGTGGGTGGGTTGTCGCCATCATGTGTTATCCACCTCTAAACTATGCTTTCGTAGGCGAATTTGTAAACTATAACAACCAACAAACAGTCGCTATCTTTACAAATGAATATATACTTATGGCACTGTCAGTCTTGACTTTGTTTATGTATCTTATATATGTGTGGGCTACGGCGGCTTTGGGCTTCAAGTTTGGAAACCTTACAAACAAAGGCATAGTAACTATCGGTCCATATAGACACACAAAGCACCCTGCATATATATCAAAAAATATCTCATGGTGGCTAGAAAACAGCTATGTGCTTTCAAATATATGGGCTACTGCTGGTCTGGCAACATGGAATACAATCTATTGGCTTCGTGGCAAAACTGAAGAAAGACACCTATTAAAAGATAAAAACTATATAAAATATAGCGAAAAATTTAACCAAAAATAGCTATTTCTAGCACTCTTTTTTGTTTGTCATAGCTGTAGTCAAGCTTGTATCTGTTTATAGTTGTGATGGTCTTGATGATAAACAATCCAAAGCCATATCCTGTGGAGCTTTTGTTTCTTTGGTATTTGGTTAGTTTCCAGTTTGTAACATCGCCAGATATATCTATCGGTAGCGGTTCGCCAATATTTATGAAGCTTATTTGGTCTTTTGTGCTGTTTATATCTATGCTATTGTTAGGTGAATATCTCAAGCTATTTTCTATGATATTTTTAAAACATATCACCCACAACTGCCTGTCGCCCTTGATAGTCGCTGTTTTTGAGCAGTTTATCTGAATACTGTTTTTTGGTATTGTGTCTATCTTTGCTATTGCTTCGTGCAAAATCTCTATAGTTTTGTTTGGGCTGTGGTCTATCTTTTCATCATACGATATCAAGCTTTCTAACTGTGCGAACTTATCTAACTCTTGGTTTAGCAGTATTAAAATTTTTTTAAGTTTATCTTGTGTGTGCCAAGATGGCTCTGCTTTGAGATAGAACATCCCTTTGGCTATAGGCATCTTAAGCTCATGCATAAAAATTTTGTTGAGCATCTCTCTTGTATTTAACATATATCGTATCTTCTGTACTGCTTTGTTGTATGAAAGCACCATCTGGCTTATCTCGTCGTAACTTGTATCAATCTCAAGCGGTGTAGAGTCGCCATCTTGTAGTGTTTTAAGTTTGTTTCTTATCAAGGACAATGGTCTTAGCAACTTTTGAACACTTATATACAAAAGAGCTTGAAATATCAAGAGGATCAAAAACAGTATGTGAAAGATATATCTGCTTGATGTTTCTTTTATATCCTCTAGTAGCACCTCATCTATATGGTTATATATATAAAGTAGCCTTTTGTCATCAAGCTCAAAAACCTCAAACCCTCTCATGGTATTGCCTTTTTTGAAAACCTGTTTGTAGTTTTTTGGTATAGTTTTGGCATATAGTTTCATATCAAATACAGACAAATCCTCGTCATATATTGGTATAGCTTGCATCAGCAAAGGTTGTATTATCCTTGCGATATTGAAATATCTATTGATATTGTTTTTTTGTTCTTCTGTTTTTTGCAGGTTGTTAAAAAACAGCCACAACAATACTATAAAGATAAAAGAGACAACAAACAACAATCCTATCTGCATGACCACAGAGTGTCTAGCTTTATTCCACAACTCTATATCCTATGTTTCTTAAAGATATTATATGCTTTTTGTCACTATGGAGAGCTATCTTTTTTCGTATTTTGCTTATAAGCATCTCCAAGCTATTGGCACTATACAGACCAATATTTTCACAACTATTTATAAGTTGTTCTTTCGATGATACTCCATCATAATTTTGTATCATAGCCTCAAATACAGCAAACTCTGCCATAGTTAAAAACAGGGGACGGTTTTTGTATCTTATGTCTGTTGTTTTTTTATCTACTACAAAATCTCTTTGTTCTTTTGAATTTTGTGTAGTGGTTTTGTATCTCCTTATCAAACTTTTGATTCTAGCATATAGCTCATCTGGATCATATGGCTTAGGTAGATAATCATCTGCTCCTATCTCAAGCCCCAACACCTTGTCTGTGATGCTACTTCTTGCTGTTGATATGATGATAGGTATGTTGCTCTTTTTTCTAAAATTTTTGCAAATTTCAAGCCCATCTATGCCCGGCAATCCCAAATCCAAAAGTACCAGATTGAACTTGTCCAACGGTGTCACCATCGCCATATATGGATCATCACATATATCTGTTGAGATATTTCTGTCGCTCAAAAAAGTTTTTATAAGTTCTGCAAACTCTAAATCATCTTCTATTAATAGTATTTTTATCATAGCATATTATATCTAAAAATACCAAACAAGCTTTGACAAAATAGTATTTTCTATATTTTTGCTTCCAAATTCGCTTTTTTCTTCACCTGTGTTTTTAATATATGACACATCTAGTTGGATATTGTTTCGAAAGTTATATATAGCTCCCATGCTATCTTGTGTGGAGTTATCTGCTATGTTTAAGCTATTTTTATAATACACCGAGCTATACACTATGCCAAACGGCTCTTTGAGTGAAAATTTGTTTATAAAATATCTTTTGTCATAAAACGACTCTGGCTTTGGTAGTTTATAGGAACGATCAAAGTATTCACTAGTGATAGTCAAGTCATATGCTGTCAAGTATTTTATACCCAGCAAAGAGGAGTGATTTTCATCGTTTTGTCTAGCATATTCGCCATGTATTTCAAAGTTGGTTAAGAGATTTTTAGAAAAATCAAACCCCACTTTATCTTGTAGTTTGTCGTTGTAAAAATAGATTATATCTATATCGGTATCAAGATACAAAAGGTAGGCTTTGAGTGCTACTGTGTTTGAGTTATCGTTCAAAAAATCATCGTTCGTCTCTTGCGATGTTGGCATATAGACTATATCTAAACTAAAATTTTGTAGTGCTTTTTCATAACTTTTATTGTATTTGTATCTCGCCATCACATAACCCTCCTTGGATGCCTCTGGGTTGATGGGGTCTTTTTTTCTATCTAAAAATGCCACTGGATTAAAAAAATATCCCTTGCCCCACATAAGAGACTGTTTGCCTATATCAAACCTACTATTTGATGATATTTTGTAGTCTATATAAAGTTGATTTGTAGTGTCGGTGCTTTTTTGTTCGCTTTGTGTGTCGTGGTAGCTTGCTTGAAACTGTGACTTCAAAGTCCAGTCGCCTACAAAATAGTCAAACCCTACTAGTGCCTCTGCTAGATAGCTGTTTGTCGTCTTTTCTTGTCTTGACTTTTGATGTTTGTGAGATGCTTTTAGGTATCCGCTGTATTCATATGTTTTTGTCTCTATATCATCCATATCAAACTCATATTCACTGGCAGACACAAGCCCAAACCACAAACAAACAGCTACTACATATCTCATATCTATCGTCTCAGATCATCTACCTTGTTGATATTATCTATGGTAAATGTCTCTGGTGTAAATTTTTTCGGTGTGATTTTGCCATATATCATGATAGATTTATAACCTTTATAAAACGGGCTTTTGGTCTCTATGACAGATGGTCGCACTATGCCACTGCCAAAATCTTTGATATCTTTATAATACAAAGTTTTGATAAGCATACCTGTGGAACTATAACACTCTATCTGTATGGGAGTGATAGTTTTTTTATCCACTATCATAAGCAACTTATCATATGCTATGGTGTCGTTTTTTGCTTTTAACTCTAGCAAAAATCTATCTTTTTTGGATTCTTCTTTGACTAGATTATACTCACTATTAAAATCCACCCTCATGATGTCAGCATTGTTAAACACACCTCCTACTACACTTTGCATAGATGTTATCCGTATTGGTCGTCCCACAGAGGGCATATATAGCCACATATTTTCGCCCAATCTTAGAGTATTTCGTCCTTTTTCAGATACTGGCTTCAAAAAAGAAGACACCATCTTGTCAGTGCCACTTTTTGCTTGATACAGCAGAAACTCTTTTTTACTACCATCTGGCTCTATATTTATGAGCTTTTTGTATGTCTCACTGCTACCAGGTTGTAGATTTTTGTCTATTTGTAGCAATAAGTTGCTAGCAAACAACGATGTAGTCAATACTACGATTCCTATTAGTTTTGTCATTTTTTATCCTTTATTGTCTATTTTTGCCTTGCCTATTTTGAGTTTTGTTGTTATTGTTGTTTTTGCTATTTGGATACAACTTTCTGTTTTTGTCATATTCGCCCAATATCCAAGTAGCGATGGTGTCTAACTCTTCTGCTTTTAAGTGTCCGTATGCTGGCATGGCTGTGTGTTTAAAATTACCATATTTACCACTACTTCCATCTTTTATACTTTTTATCAGATTTTGTTTTGCTTTGTCTCCATACCATCGTATATTTTTCTTTGCAGTTCCCATAAAAGCAGGTGCCGCTTTTTTGCCCATGATGTTGTGGCACTCCATACAGCCGTTCTCTTTGATTAATTGATCTGCACTACTGGCAAACATTAACGCACTTGTTATTATTGTCATCCAAACTATTTTTCTCATCTTTTTTCCTTTTCTTTTTTTTAATTTGTCCTCAAAGCTTCCACTGGGTTTAGCTTTGATGCCTTAAAGGCTGGACTAATTGAAGCAACAAGAGATATTATTATCACTATAGCACCTACTACTACGACATCACTGCCGCCCAATATCGGCTCAAGTATCAGCTCACTTTGTTTGCCAAAGCTATAAGTTATCTTTGATAGATACAAAACCTTGACTATGATATACGACAAAGCACCGCCAAGTATAGCACCAAAAACTCCTAGCATCAAACCCTCTGTCATAAACAGTTTGACTATAGTTGATGGTGGTGTGCCCATGGCAGCTATAGTTCCTACCTCTTTTATGCGTTCATACACACTCATGATCATCACATTTAAGATAGATATCAGCACTATAGATATAAGGACAATCTGTATCGCAATATTCATGACGTCCAACATCTTGATGATATTGTAAAA
>JAOZMC010000042.1 GCA_029934475.1 Arcobacteraceae bacterium | reverse complement strand
GGATTGAGTATAGAGCAGATCAAAAAGTTGAGAGTTTAGAGACTGTAAAAGTAGTTATTTCACAGCCGGTGTTGATCTGCTTTTGATTTTTCTACAAATGTTGATTGACTTTCGATGGTGTGGTTATTTTCTATCTTGTAATAACATCTTTTTCAGTATCTTTTTGCCACTTTCTACTCCGGGTTGGTTGTATGTATCTATCTGCACAAACTTACCTATACACGACACTAGCAACATAAATGTAGTCATAAGTTTCGCTATGTTGTATTCATCTACAGTCGTAATCGTGATGACATCACAAGGTATATCACTCTTGTCTTGGACTGCTTTTATGGTGGCATCTGCTTGGGTGTTTATAAGTTTAGCGAAGCTGATACCATTTAATATATCTGCACTGTTTAGATGTTCTAGGCTAGTATCTGGTATGGTGGTGTCGTCTTTTGGGTCGTCAACTTTGACAAATGTCACGGTCTTGTCTCTAGTGCCGTCCATGATGAGCTGCAAAAAGCTGTGCTGATCTATAGGTCCTACTAGTCCTACAGGTGTCAGCCCTTGTCTGGTGCCGTTGATATTTAGCTTGCCTAGCGACTCGCCCCATAACTGAACATACCATTTGTTGAAACTCTCAAGTCCGCTAGAGTATGAAAACAGCACATTGATATTAAATCGGTTTTTGTTTTCTACTAAAAATCTAGCTTTGCTCACTATCTCATCTCGTTTTTTATCAAAAAATCCATCTATAACTTTAGCAGAGCCTGCTTGTAGCTGGTCTATATCTACTCCTACCATAGCTAGAGGCACTAGCCCTACCACACTAAACACACTAAATCTGCCACCTATGTTGTCCTCTATAAAAAATGTTTTTGTCCTGTTTGTGGTGGCATAGCGGTGCAAGGCTGTGTTCTGTTGGGTGATGACGGTGCTGTTTGTGTCATCTATGACACAAAGCGACAAAAGGTATTTGAAGTTGGCTATAGTCTCTATAGTGTCGCCTGATTTGCTGATGATACAAAAGTGGCTATCCTCTAGTGGTATGTTCCGCACTGTTTTGTTGATAGATAGTGGGTCTGTAGTTTCTAAAAAATGCAACTTTTTAGAGAAATTCCTAGAGCTATCTAGAAACTCGTATATAGCTTTCGCACCCAGACTGCTACCACCTATGCCGACTACTACGATATGTTTTTGTGCGATATTGTGACAATATTGTTTGATATGTTTGGTCTGTTGGGTGTGTAAAGAAAAATATCCTATGTGTTGTTTTTCCTCTTGCAAAGCTTCGTATATATAGTCGTTTGACTTGATATGATAGAAGTTTTTGGTGTATAACACTGCTGATCCTTTTTCTATATTTGACAAATTATATCGAAAATTTATTAAAATTTATAATTATTTGATATAATAAGTTATGAATTTAGACAAAACCACCGACACCAAACCACAAAGGCTATACAGACCAAATGTAGCCGTAGTTGTAGTATCGTCTCGATACCCAGATATTTGCGAAGTGTTGATAGCCAAACGAATAACGACAAAGAAAAATACCATAAAGGCATGGCAGTTTCCTCAAGGTGGTATAGAACCTACAGAGACCGACCTAGAAGCTATGAGTAGAGAGCTACTAGAAGAGATAGGCACAAATGATGTCACTATACTAGCTAAATTTCCTAAAAAGGTGAGATATGATTTTCCACGAAAGATAGTAGGCAAGATGGGTGACTATGTAGGTCAAGAACAACAGTATTATCTAGTCAAGCTAAACAGCGGAGCAAAGGTAGATATAGATACAGCCGAACCAGAATTTCAAAGCTATAAGTTCGTACCATATAAAAAGATATTTGACTATGTAGCTACATTTAAAAGGACAAACTACAGACAAGTTTTGAACTATTTTAGAAACGAGGGCTATCTGTCATGACTAGAGTGTTGAAGTTTGGAGGCACTAGCATGGGTAGTGTCGAAAATATCAAAAATGTAGCTGGTATCATCAAAAGCTATAAAGACAAAGGCGATGATATAGTAGTAGTGGTATCGGCTATGAGTGGCGAGACAAACAGGTTAATATCGCTAGCAAACAGTTTCGCCACAGATCCAAATCCAGCAGAGATAGACACACTGCTAAGCTCTGGAGAGAGAGTTAGCTCATCTTTGTTGTCTATATGTCTAAATGAGATGGGCATAAAAGCTATCTCACTAAGTGGCAGGAGGGCAGGTATTATGACCGACTCTCACCACACTACAGCAAAGATAGATAGCATAGACGATACAAACATCCGACAACTTCTCAAAGAGAAGACCATGCCCATAGTGGCAGGATTTCAAGGATTTGCCGATGACAAAGTTACAACTTTGGGTAGAGGCGGTAGCGACTTAACCGCCGTAGCTATAGCAGGTAGCATAGAAGCAGATCTATGCGAGATATATACAGATGTAGATGGCATATATACGACAGACCCTAGAATAGTGCCAAATGCTAGAAAACTAGAGCAAATTTCATATGATGAGATGCTAGAGCTGTCTAATTTGGGAGCGAAAGTGCTACAAAGTCGCTCTGTAGAGCTAGCAAAAAAACTAGATGTCAAGCTGGTCTCAAGAAGCAGTTTCGCACCAAACGAGACAGGCACGACAATCACACGAGAGGAAAACATAGTGGAACAACCAATAGTGAGCGGTATAGCCGTAGACGACGACCAGATAAGAGTAGGTATATACAAAGTCATAGACCAGCCCGGTATAGCAGGAGAGATATTTTCAAAGCTAGCAGATGATGGTATAAGTGTAGATATGATAGTCCAAACAGTAGGAGTAGATGGCAAAACAGACTTAGACTTCACAGTGCCAACTGCACAGATAAAACAGACAAAAATTTGTATGAAAAATTTTAAAGATGAGTGCAAATATATAGACTACAACGAAAACATATCAAAAGTATCTGTAGTGGGGCTAGGTATGAAATCAAACACAGGAGTAGCTAGCAAGGCATTTACTGCACTAGCAAATAGTGGTATAAATATCAGGATAATAAGCACAAGCGAGATAAAAATATCTATGATAATAGACAAAGATAAAAGCACAAAAGCGGTGCAGGCTTTGCACGATATATATAAGTTAGGAATATAGATGCAAGAATTATTAAACTGGACCATAGATACCATACGAGAAGATATATCGACAGATTTGTCATGGCTAGAGGAAAAAAAGTTTGACTGGACTCCACTAGTAGCCAAGACACTCAAAAAGGTTATAGAAAAAAACTACTCCGTGTTGGTAATCACAGATGATAGGCAACAATGGTTTGCTAACTATGTTTTAGACAAACTCAACAGCAAACACAGACCATATCTGCCGTTTTATGACTTCAATAAGTTTTGTAGTTCTATAAAAGATATAAAATCACAAGAAGATATAGACCTAGTCATAGATATGCTCAATATTTCGTTTCCTAGTGGATTTTTGTTTTGGTATATTGGTGGAATAGAGCACAAAAACTTTGCTCTTCAGCGATTTTATGATGAGTCGTTTTTGTGGCTAGTGGACAAAGGTCAGCATGGTGCCATATCTTTTCATGAGGACGATAAATACCTAGATATAAAGTTAGTGCAACTATACTCGCTACTAGACAAAACTATAGATGCTGCTATGTTTGGCAATATTGAGTTGGATTAGACTTGTCTGTATTGAACTATTCGCATATCATGGTTGTCAAAGATATAGCACAAAAAGAGGTTGAGCTGAGAAATATCTTGCCGATAAATAGCTACAAAATAGTCAAAAATCCAGAACCAAACAAAACAAACTTCAAGCTCCAACAAGCAAAAGAGGTCATAACAGAAGCAAACATAAGCACACAGACTACTAGATATATAGTCTTGATAGCTGATAAATACGAGATACAAGCACAAAACTCACTACTAAAGATACTAGAAGAACCACCCAAAAACATAGTGTTTGTCATCGTCACTAGCTTAAAAACAGCTCTCATACCCACGGTGCTATCGAGACTACAAGTGGTATATGACAAAACTTCACAATCTACACAAAGAACAAAAGCAAACATACACAGGATGGATATATCTCAAATATACAACTTGCTACAGAGAAACAAAAGAGCGACCAAAGAGGAGGTCAAAAGCATCATAACTGATAGTTTGTTTGAACAAAGCACACAACAAGATGAAAAAATATTGAGCATATATGAAAGCAGTATAAAGCTACTAGAATTGAACTCAAGACCTATCAATATACTTAGTCGGTTTTGTATGGCATTGTTTATGGAAAAGAAAAGTGCAAATATATAAGATACAAGCCACAAATCCACAAAAGATATTTGACCACATAGGGTGCGACAAAACAGGAGCTAAAATCATGGCAAAAAAGAGCGGTACAAATATGCTACATATCAAACAGATAGTATGTGGTGCGGTCAATATACTCAAACAAGAAGCCATAAGTGTAGGAGCAGATGTCGCCACTCCTAAAGGTGCTGTAGTTTGTGATAAAGAGTTTTATGATGTGGTGCTTATGGGGAGCGATAGACAGCTGGAGATATTGTCTACAAAGCTAAAGGCACAGCCATTTGGACTAAAAGAGCTTGCAAGCAAACTGACACAACATAAAACGACCAAGCCCAGACGGACAAAGATCATGGGAGTTTTAAACATAAACGACGACAGCTTTTATGACAAAAGCCAGACCACCCAGCATGAAGCGATAGAACAGATAGAAACTATGATAACCCAAAAAGCAGATATAGTGGATATAGGAGCGGTATCTAGTCGTCCTGGAAGCCCCAAGGTATCAGCACAAGAGGAGTGGCACAGAGTCCATAGTCTCATCACACAGATATATGAGCAGAAACTTTATGACAAGATAGCACTCAGTATAGATAGCTACGATCCTGCTGTGGTGCGATATGCTTTGGAGTGTGGCTTTGAGATAGTCAACGATATCACAGGACTAAGAGACGACAACATAGCCCATCTAATAGCCAAACATGATGCCACAGCCGTGATGATGCATATGAGAGGAACGCCACAAACCATGCAGGACAATCCTGTGTATGATGATCTCATAGTAGATATAGATCAGTTTTTTGCTGAACGCATAGCCAGGGCAGAGAAGTTTGGTATCAAAGATATAGTGCTAGATGTGGGTATAGGATTTGGCAAGACTACCACTCAAAACTTGACACTACTTAAGCACCTAGAGCATTTTGAAAAGTTTGGGCGAGAACTTTTAGTAGGTGTCAGTCGCAAATCGATCATAAACGATATCTCACCTAGCGATGTCCACGATAGACTTCCAGGAACCATAGCTTTAAATATAAAAGCGGTGCAAAACGGTGCTTCTATCATAAGATGTCACGATGTCAAAGAACACAGACAAGCTATAGATATGCTAGAAGCTATGGAGGATATAGCTATATGAAACTGCTATATCCACAGGCTTTTTTGCTGCTATTGTTGGTGCTACCTATGATATGGATCTATAGGTCAAAAGTTGATATGGAGCAACTATTTAGCAAAAAGATGTTCAAAGATATGACCGTAGGCACAAATAAAAAAAAGTTAAACTTCTGGCTACATATATCTAGCTTGCTGTTTTTGATAGTAGCTATAAGCTCACCTGTCATCTCCAAAAAGCCTATAAAAGTCCCACAACAAACTTCTAGTGTGGCTGTAGCATTTGATATATCGGCATCTATGAGGTGTAAAGATGTGCATCCTAGTAGGCTAGAGTTTAGCAAGTTAAAGTTTAGCGAATTTTTAGACAACTTAAAAGATGAACAGATATCGTTGTTTGGATTTTCTTCACAGGCATTTTTGATATCTGCCTCTACTGGCGACTACGAAAGTTTAAAATATCTAGCAAAAAATATCAACCAAAAGTTTGTATCTATCCAAGGCTCATCTATATATGAGTTGCTTGTGGCACAAGATATTCTCAAAACCAAAAACAAAGCACTGCTCATATTTACCGATGGCACAGATAGTCAGGATTTTGACAAAGAGCTCAAATATGCCAAAAAACACGGTATAAAAATATTTGTATACGCCGTAGCCACAAAAACAGGTGGCACTATACCAAAAGATGGCAATCAAGCACAAAAAGATAAAGACGGCAACCTAGTCATATCTGCACTAAATGAAAAGATAAAAACTCTCTGCACGGATAGTGGCGGAGCATATCTGCAATACAGTTTCGACAAAAACGATATCAAACAACTAATAGACAATATACGAAAAAAACTAAAGTTCAAAAAGACAAAGGTCAAGACCATAGAGCAAGATGTTCATCTATATCAAGTGCCTTTGGGGTTAGCGATGGTGCTGTTTTTGATACCGTTTGTAGGGCGGTTTAGATGAAGGTCATGATGATGATATCTATAGGAGTGCTACTCTATGGTGGTGTGATAGATGACTTTCACAAATACAAAGCAAACGGCTATATAGAGGCAAATGATACAAAAAAATTGCGACAGGCACTGGGCAAAATAGCGAAAAACGATACGGTGTATTATAATATGGGCAACACAGCGTATAGGAGAAAAGATTATCAAAAAGCGATAAAACACTACAAAAAGATGAAAATCCAAACACACAAAAGCCTACACAATATAGCAAACAGCTATGCAAAAGCTGGAGAGATCAAAAAGGCTATAAAGACCTATAAAAAGGCACTGAAGCTAAAAAGCGACAAAGAGACAAAATATAACCTAGAGTTGCTAGAAAACAAACAAAAACAAGACAAAAAAGAGAAAGAGAATAAAAAAAACGACAAACAAGAAAAAAACAAAGAAAAAAACGAAGACAACAAAGACAAACAAAATAAAGAAGAAAAAGACAAAAAGCAAGACAAAAAAGATAGCAAAGAAAAAAAGCAAGACAAAAAAGATAGCAAAGAAAAAAAGCAAGACAAAGAAAAAAAGAAGAAAGAAAAACAACAAAAAGATAAAGAAAAAAGAAAAGACAAAGACAAAAAACAACAAAAAGAAAAAGATGACAAACAGGACAAAGAAAAAAAGAAAGAAAAAAAGAAAAAAGAGAAGTTAATGCAAAAAAGATGGCAAAAAAAACTAGGAAACAAAAGGCTAAATACCCTAATGATACCACTACAAGGAGCAGACGATGAACCACGACAAGATATTCAAAACCCTTGGTAAGACTATAGCGGTGTTGCTACTGCCTATAGTTTTGACAGCGAGCATATCTATAAGCACAGATAGACACACAGCAACCAAAGGCGACATAGTAGCATTGACTATCAAAGCTACTGGAAGTGATATAAAGCTACCAGATATCAAGAGTATTTTATCATCGCCAGTAGTAGGCACATCTAGTTCTATATCCACGACTATTTCAAACGGCAGTATGGCTACGACAAAGTCAAAGATATATCAGTTTGTGGCAAATCAAAGTGGCGATATAGGACCATATGATCTCCAGATAAACGGCAAAACAGAGCAGACAGATAGTGTGCGATTAAAAGTAGGTAAGCCAAAGGCATCTACTATAGATGATGACCTTTTTGTGACAATCACAGCTTCACAGACAGATCTGTATGTGGGCGAAGAGATGGTCGTGGATATTGTGTTTCGATACAAAGAATATCTAAATATAAGACAAATACAGATAGATGAACTAACCAAAAAAGAGTTTGCTATAAAACGACTCAAATCTGCTAAACCAACCAAAGCCAACGGCTATATAACATATAAAGATAGCTATAAAATCTCGCCCATGAGTGCAGGAGAGTTTGAGATACCGCCACACAAAGTATCTATAGGGACAGATAGTATGCAGACAGATTTTTTCGGCATTCCGTTGCTAAAATGGCACAAGATATATTCAAATGCACTAGCCATAAAGGTATCGGCTTTGCCACAAGATGTGACAGTCATAGGGGAGTTTGAGATATCAGCGACTGTAGACAAGACACAAACCAAACCAAACCAACCTATAAATATGCTTATAAATATCGCAGGGCGTGGCAATATAGAAGATATAGATCCATTTAAGCTAGAGATTGACAATGTCTCTGTCTTTAGTGAAGCTCCATCAGTCAGGAGAGACAAAAATGGTGCCGTATGGACCCAAAAGTTGTCTGTAGTGAGCGATGATAACTTTCAAATACCGGCTATAGAACTGAGATTTTTTCATAAACCTACCAAAAAGATCAAAACTATAAAAACAAAAAGTTTCGACATAAGTGTAGCAGGCAAGACAGAAGCGAAACCAAAAATATATGAAAAAGCCAAAAAGCCAAAAAAAGCCAAAAAGAAACAAAAGAGGAGTATATCTAGCGGGACAGATAGATATATCTATGGTGCTGGTGGTTTGTTGTTGGGCGGATTGTTGGTGCTGTTGTATTTTAGACTCAAAAATAAAAAGACTCCAGCAAACGACACAGATATAGACAAAGCCATAAAAAAGTCAAAAACAGACAAAGAACTATACACAGTATTAAGTAGGCTAGAAAATGCCAAAGCTATAAGTGATATCATAGATAAACTAGAGCAAAATATATACAAAGACACAAAGCACAGCATAGACAAAAATGATATAACAGAAAGACTGAAAAAGAAACACGATGAATATCTGTATAGTTAAGCTATCTGCTATGGGCGATATAGTCCATACTATGGTGTCGCTGGAGTTTATAAGACAAAAATACCCTACAGCAAATATCTGCTGGGTAGTTGAAAATAGCTTCAAAGATATATTAAATCAAAACCAAAATATAGACAAAATTTTGCCTATAAACTTGAAGTCTATCAAAGAAAAAAAGCGAAATATATTTTCACAAATATCACTGCTGCGAACTTTTGCTAAACATAAGTTTGATATTGTCATAGATGCCCAAGGACTACTCAAGTCAGCTATAGTGTCCAAGATCATAGCATATAGCTGTAGATGTGAGGTGGTGGGATTTGACAGATATTCTACCAGAGAGGGTTTGAGTGCTATGTTTTATAGCAGGACGGTAAAAGTAGCATACAAACAAAATGTGATCACAAGAAATACAAAGCTATTTAACACCGCTTTGGACCTATCTATCACAAAGCAAAACATAGACCACAAGCAGCTGTTTTGGGATATAGAGCCACGACCGCTGGGCTATGTGTTGTTTGTGGTGGGAGCTAGCAAACCAAACAAGATATATCCTAAAGAGTTGTTTGAAACTGTAGCAAATGGTCTAAATTATGATATAAAGGTAATATGGGCAAATGAGTTTGAACTAAGTATCGCTACATATCTACAGCAAAAGTGTCAAAATATCACCATAGCACAAAAACAATCTTTGGATGAACTGAAACAAACCATAAGCGACAGTGCCATGACTATAGGTGGTGATACTGGTCCTACACATATGGCATGGGGGTTAAACAGACCGTCACTGACTATATATGGCAACACCCCAGCCATACGCAACAGCTACCACACAGCGATAAACCAGACTATAAGTTCTAGCTCAAAAGTAGATGCAGACCGCCTAGACAAAGATGATTTTAGCATAAAGGATATATCTCCATATGAGATAATAGCCAAAACAGACGAAATATTGAGTCTATTTAAGAAAAATTAGATAAAATTGTAAAATTATGTAAATAATGGAAAATTATAAAGGAGAAATATGCCAAAGATGAAAACCGTAAGCGGAGCGAAAAAGCGATTTAAAGTCAAGAAAAATGGTCAGATAAAAAGAGGCAGTGCCTTTCGTAGCCATATATTGACCAAGATGTCGCAAAAACGAAAGCGAAACTTAAGAAACCCAAAAACCATCGACGACACAAACAAAAAAGCAGTCAAAAGAATGCTGTGTCTGTTATAGGGTATCCCACTACAAGCCATATATAGGCAGTAGTTAAGATTAGAACACTAACACCATGCAAAAGATTTTGTATTGGTAAAGAAAGGAAAAATATGCCAAGAGTAAAAACAGGAACTGTCAGAAGAAAAAGACACAAAAAGATACTAAAACAAGCCAAAGGATTCTACAGCGGTAGGAGAAAACACTACAGAAAAGCCAAAGAACAAGTAGAACATGCACTCGTGTATGCCTACAGAGACAGACGACAAAAAAAGCGAGACTTCCGTAAGTTATGGATCATCCGTATCAATGCCGGATGTAAGTTAAATGGACTCAAATATTCACAATTTATGCACGGACTTAAGCTTCTTGAGATAGAACTAGACAGAAAGATATTAGCCGGTATGGCTATAGACAATCCAGAGTCATTTGCTAGCTTGACTGAAGAGGTCAAAAAGAAACTCAAACTATAGTTCGTGATAGACAAAATAGACTTTGACAAACAAGATGGTCTAGTGCCAGTAGTCGTCCAAGACCACAGCACTGGCGAGGTTTTGATGCTAGCTTATATGAACCGTGAGGCTCTCAAGCTATCTATGCAGACAGGCAAGACTCACTTTTTTAGCCGAGGTAAAAACAGGCTCTGGCAAAAGGGCGAGACCAGCGGACACACACAGACTATAGTATCTATGATGGCAGACTGCGATATGGATAGTATAGTTGTCAAAGTGCGACAAAGCGGAGTCGCATGTCATACAGGGGCATATAGTTGTTTTTTTCATGATTTGCTAGCAAATATCAAGCTAGAGAATAAGCAGATAGACACGACACAGATATATAGTGTAGTGGATACGCTTTTTGATACAATCAAAGAGAAAAAAATTGACAACCCAGATAGTTCATATACAGCCCGACTACTCCAAGGTGAGCAAAACTATATGCTCAAAAAGATAGTAGAAGAAGCCAGCGAGCTATGCTTCGCTATAAAAGATGACGACAAAGACGGCACTATATATGAGTGTGCTGACTTAACATATCATACTCTAGTAGCGATATGTAGCAAAAATATCTCACCAGATATGATAAAACAGGAACTTAAAAAAAGGTTTGGCACCAGTGGTATCGAGGAAAAGAACAACCGTCAAAAGTAGCTTTTTTCTACTAGAGACTGTCGTAGCTATGCTGTTGCTTTTTGTAGCGACTGGGCTGTTTATGAAGCTGGGCGATTTTTATGTAAGTTTCGAGCGATACAACACACTCCAAGAGATAGAAAACAACTACTACAAAAACTACAAAACCCAGTGGATATACGACAAAAACGATATCAAGCTAGTAAAGAGACAAATCCTATGAGAAGCTCTATCGTCCTGCTAGAGCTTGTAGTCGGTGTAGTTTTGTTGTCTGTGCTGTTTGTCGGTAGTTCAAACCTAGCATACAAGATCTATCTGCTAAATGAGACAAACTATCATCAAGCCATAGCCAAGATAGACATGGAAAGCACCAAACTATTTTTGGAAAAGCAAGTTTCATCTGGTGTAGATATCACTACGAAGCTTAGCCAAATACCACAGACTGCCACGGTTACAGACTTGACTTATGGTGGTAAAATATTGCAAAAATATATCACAAAATTTTCTGTGAAAAAAGTATCTAGCAGACACCACATAGATATATGCACAAAGCACAGACTAAAGATATGCAAAAGCTGGGCATTTTGAAAAGCTCATTTGCTATGTATGCGGTGCTTGTATTTGTGCTAGTGTTTGCAACTATTAGCTTGATGTCTGTAGAGACAAAGCTCATAAACTCACAGCTAGACTATGACAAATATGCCTATCTACAAGGCAAAATCCACATAGATAGTATAGCGGACTATATACAAAAAAAGCACAAAGCCCCCACAAGCTTAAACTTCACCAACTACCAAGCAGATGTATGGACAAAGGACAACAAAACTTTTGATATCGTCATATCTCACGACATATCATATATCAACATACACAGGCAGATAAAATTGCCGTAAAGACTAAAGGTGACCTAAAGAATGTTTTTTATAATACTCCAGTAGCCACTTCGTAGCCACCCGTATATCATCACTGTCATAATAATCTATCATCATACGGTTAAACTCCAGTTTGTCGCTGGCTTTTATGTTTAGCATAGGATAGCCACTATCTAGCAGTTTGCCGTTCATCATCAGTCTCGCTGTTCGTTTGTTGCCATCGAAAAAATACTGAGTCCTACAGTTTAGCAAAAAGTTGTGAAATGCCCCTATGACAGGGTGCTTTATACCGCGAATAACCTCTGTGTTTTTGGTCCATATATCATCTAGCTTGTCATGTGGTGGTGGCAAAAACTCTGTACCACCTATACGGACATTTGACACCCTAAACTTACCCCAAGTTAGAGCTTCCTCTTTTGCTACTTGTTTGTGTAGCATACAAATACACCTCTTGCTATCGTCAAATCTATTTTCGTCCAACAGCTCAAAAAGTAGCTTCATACTTCTGTTTTGGTTCAATATCATATTTTCATCGCCTAGCTTGTGTCCGCCTACGGTTATACCCTCTAGCAATGTTTGGACTTCAGGATAGGTCATAGCATTGCCCTCTAGTGCCGATGTGTTATAGACATAATCCACCGTGTCCCTTTTTGCCATAGCTATATATAATTTTCTATTTGGGTTTATTGGTATATCTATATCGTAGTCAAAAGTCATCTTATGTTTGATACTATTTTATCGCCCATCTGTGCTGTAGTGAGCACCTGCTTGGCATCATATGCTCCTATATCCTTGGTTCGGTTGCCATCTTTCAATGTTTGTTTGATAGCTCTGTCTATGCTGTCGGCTAACTTTGGCAAACCCAAACTATATCGTAGCATCATAGATGCACTAGCTATAGTAGCGATAGGATTGGCGATACCCAGACCCGCTATATCTGGAGCAGAGCCGTGTATCGGCTCATAAATGGCCGTCTTTTCGCCTGTAGATGCCGATGGTAGCAGACCTATAGAACCACACAACATACTAGCTTCATCGCTTAAAATATCACCAAAGATATTGCCAGTAAGTATCACATCAAATTGTCGTGGATTTGCCACTAGTTGCATAGCACAGTTGTCTACATACATATGAGACAACTGGACATCTGGATATTGCCTTGATACCTCTATGACTGTATCTCGCCATAGCTGAGACACATCAAGCACATTTGCTTTGTCAACCGAACACAATCTTTTGTCTCGTTGTCTAGCTAACTTAAATGCCACATGTGATATCCGCACTATCTCATCTTTGGTATAGATCATGGTGTTCCAGCCTTTTGTAGCTGTCTTGCCTTTGGGTTCGCCAAAATAGATACCCCCTATAAGCTCTCGCACCACCATGATATCCACACCTTGTATAACCTCTGGCTTGAGACTGCTAGCATCTATCAGTTCATCGTAAACAACCGCAGGTCGCAAGTTGGCAAATACTTGCAAAGCCTTTCTAAATCGTAGCAAACCACTCTCTGGTCGTAGCTCTCTGGGTAGCTTGTCCCATTTCTCACCACCAATAGCTCCAAACAGACAAGCATCACTTTGAAGCACTCCATCTATAGTCGCCTGTGGTAGTGGGTCGCCTATAGTATCGTATGCTACACCGCCCATGAGATATTCTGTAAAGTCAAACTCCACATTATAGATACTGCCTACTTTTTGCAGCACTTTGATAGCTTCATCCACTATCTCTACTCCTATGCCATCGCCCTTGATGATAGATATCTCAAACTTTTTTTTCATCTGTGTCCTTTTTGGAGTATGATACCCAAATATTATAAAATTATGATACAATAACTTATGATATACGATATAGCGATAATAGGTGGCGGAGCTAGTGGGCTCATGGTTGCCACTGAACTAAACAACACCAAACACAAAGTAGTATTGCTAGAATCTGCACCAAACATAGGCAACAAGATAAAGGTCAGCGGTGGAGCAAAATGTAATATCACAAACAGATTTATGCATGAGAGCAAATACACAGGCGACAAAAAGTTTATAAAAAGTTGCCTAGATAAGTTTGGCTACAAAAGTGCGATAAAGTTTCTAAACCGCCACGGCATATATCCCAAACTACTAGAAAAGATAGTCCGCGGAACATACTTTTGTAAAAATAGCAAAGATGTGCTAGATATGTTTGCAAAAACTACTACAAATATAGAAAAATTGAAAAATTTTAAAGTAGTAGAGGTAGAGCTGCAAGACGACATATATCATATAATATCAAACAACAAAACCATCAAGACAAAAAGGTTAATAGTAGCATCTGGTGGCAAAAGTTTCGAGACACTAGGAGCTACAGATATAGCATATACCATAGCTACTAAGTTTCGGCACGATATCGCTACTACATATCCAGCTTTGGTAGGGCTGAGTGTCCAGCCAGAGCAGTTTTGGTGCAAAAGTTTGAGCGGTCTATCTGTAGATGTGGCTATATCTATAGGCGAGCAAACTATATATGGCAGTATGCTATTTACCCACAAGGGCATAAGCGGTCCTGCTGTGTTGTCTGCTTCGTTGTATTGGCGAAAAGGAGTTATAACTATAAACTTCTTGCCACACAAAGATAGCTACATACCAAACCGCTTGAAAAAAATTCTAAAAGAGTTGGATATAAATCCACGAGACTATAGTTTCGCTCCTGCTGGCAACTTTGGATATAGCAAAGCAGAAGTGACCGGCGGAGGTATATGCACAGCAGATATAGACGAAAACTTCCAAAGCAAACTTCAAAAAAACCTATTTTTTGTAGGCGAAGCACTAGATGTGACAGGACAACTTGGAGGCTACAACCTACACTGGGCATTTTGTAGTGGATATATCTGTGGCAAATATCTAAAGGTCGCCTCTAAAAACATCTATAGCTCATAGAAGCTGGAAATCTTGTGCTTGCACTCTCTGTGAGAAAATAAGATATTTTAAATGAAACATTTTTCTACGAAAAAAGCGATTCTCCTGTTTTCGCTAAAGCAAAACTAGCCGTGGC
>JAOZMC010000014.1 GCA_029934475.1 Arcobacteraceae bacterium | reverse complement strand
CTTTAGTTCCTTTCTATACAGACCAGACTTTTGGTCTGTATCTTGTCTGACTTGCCTTTTTTGATATGGTATCTACTTTTGATGCTACCATAAATACACTATAAAACCCTACACCAAACTGTCCTATCAAGTTGCTGTCCTTTTTTGTATCGCCGCTCATGACCTCTACAAGCAACTTGATGCCTGACTTAGCTATAATCCCTATAGAGCTTAGCAGCTCCGCTGTATTTATCCTCTATGAGTTTGTCGTCTATAAGTTGCAAGTAGTTTAGCTTGTCTATAGCATCGCTAGCATTTGATACTAACTCTCGTATAAATATCTCTTTGTGCGAATACAGCGAGTGTACCATGAGATGAAGTAGCTGACCTACTTCTGTCTTGAATTGATGTTTTGCCATTTTATTTAAATTTAAGGTCACCTCCAAAGCCTCTACAACTCATAAAAGGAGCAGTTTTATAGGTAACCCAAAGAGTTTGAACACAAAATATATCTAGCTACCAAATCCAAACAGCTTAAATTCTCTAGGTTCTTTTGCTTCAAACTCGTAGTCAAATATCTTTGTCTTTTTGCTATGTAGCATAACTCGTCGCACATTTGCGCTGTTTTTGCCATACAAGCTGTCGCCTACTATTGGGTGTCCTGCACTTGATAGATGCACTCGTATCTGGTGTGTCCTGCCCTCGTGTATGACTACTTTTATCTTGGACATCTTGCCCTCTACAAACATAGGTGTAGCTATAGTCGTAGCAGGTTTGCCAAACTTATCATCTATACGACTTTTGGCGGTGTTGCCTTTGGTGGTGCTAATGGGTTGCTCCATAGTCAAGCTCTCCACAAGTTTGCCGTGCACTACTGCTATGTATTCTTTGTAGACTGCCTTTTTTTTGAACTGTTGTATCGCTCTTTTTTGAAACTCTTTTGTCTTTGCAAACAACATCACTCCGCTTGTTTCTTTGTCCAACCTGTTTAACAATATAAAGTTTGAAAACAGCTTTGCCGTCTGTTCAGCGGTCTGATATGCTGGCTTATCTACTGCTAGTATATCGGCATCTTCAAATATCACTTTGGTCTGTGGTAGTGGCTTGAGCACAAACTCACTTTTGCTATCTACTAAAACTCTCGCTATAGTTAGCTTCTGTCCTTTTATCGATACTAGCCCACTATCTATATATAGTTTGGCTTTGTTAGCTGATATATTTTCTTGTGTTGCTAGTAGCTTGTATGCTTTCTCTTTACTCATCTATGGTCTCCTTTATCTGTTCTATTATGGCTTTGTTATCGCCGGGGTTTAGCAGTGTTGTCCTCTTGTATCTCTTGATATTTTTCATGCTCTCTTTTAGCTTATCGTGCTGGACTATCTCGTAGCCATCTACAAACTCAAAAAGCGAAAGCTGGTTAAATATATATTTGCCAGTTATCAAGATATTGTGAAAATATGCAGGCTCTACAGGGTTGTGTCCGCCTACTTTGGCAAATGCCCCACCTAGTATCACGGCATCGCTTATAGCATATATATTGACCAGCTCACCTAGACAATCCACCAGTGATATATCTGTGTCAAAAGTTTTATTTTTGCTAAATTTGCTATATGTTATATCTGTATTTGCTATATGATTTTGGATAAGTTTGTCTACTTTGTCAAATCTTTGGGGGTGTCGTGGCACTATGATTAGCCTACCTGTATCTTTGTTCCAGCTATCTAGTATTAGCTGCTCTTCTGTCTCGTGAGTGCTAGCTGCTACTATCAAAAAGATGTTTGCTGGTTTTTTATATATTGTCGTAACTTTGGGTTTAGATGATAGCTTTATGTTGCCTGTCACCTCTATATTTGTAGCTCCTAGCATCTGTAGTCGCTCTTGGTCTATGTCGCTTTGGGCGAAGATTTTGTCAATATTGGCAAATATCTTTTTGTAAAACCACCTATGTCGTAGGTATTTTGCATATGATTTGTCGCTTATTCTGGCATTGATAAGTATCGTGGGTATTTTTCGCAAACTTGCTACAAAAAACAGCATATACCAAAGCTCCGCTTCTACTACTATGAGTGCTTTTTGTTTAATGATCCAAAACGGCAACAGAGTCTCAAACGGCAAAAATCTACTGTCTCTATATAGTTCTTTAGCTTTGCCATATCCTGTATCTGTGATGGTTGATATATTTATATCCACAGTGCCTTCAAACTCTTTGACTATAGGTTGTATAGCTACTATCTCTCCTAGCGAACACCCATGAAACCACAGACCGCTGGAGCTAAAAGGTCTGTTTGATAGCATAAACCTATCTGGCACGGCATCTTTGTATTTGGATTTGGTAGAAAGATACCACAAATAGGGCAAAAACAATATATGCAAAAGGACAGCAAATAGATAATAAAAAAAGGCAAATATCAAACTTGTTCCAACATTTTTTTCGCAAACTGCTTTGCCTGTGTGGTGATATTTTGTCCGCTTATGATCCTAGCTATCTCCTCTATCCGTCCAGCTTTGTCTAGTAGTTTGGCTTTGGATATGTTGTCTTGCTTGTATACTAGTATGTGCCTATCTGCTAGCGAGCTTAGCTGTGGTTGGTGAGATATAGCAAATATCTGGTAGGTTTTTGATAGCTCCTTTAGCACTACTGCTAGAGCTTCACTCTCTTTGCCACTTAAGTTGGCATCTACTTCATCCAAAAACAGCGACACTTTGTCTTGTATATCCCAGTTTGCTTTGGCAGACAACAGCGACAGCTTGAGTCTGTTTTGTTCGCCACTACTTATATGTCGCAACTGTGTGCCATCTATCGTGATATCCAGTTTGTCCTCGCCATCTATATCCAACGGCTTGTCGCATATAGCTATGTTTAGTGGCTTCATATATAGCTTGACAAGATACTTGTCTGTCTCGGTGGCAAATAGTTTTGTGTATTTGGCTCTGTTTTGGCTCACTATTTTTGATAATTTTGCTGTGTGTTGTTCTAGTTTTTTGATATTTTTGTCTAGTATGGCTATGTTGAAACTCATATTTTCTAGAGTTTCTAGCTTTTCTCTTTTGATATTTTGCTGAGTTTTTGCCTCTTCTAGGGAACCGTATTTTTTCTCTAGTTTAGACAAAGTTTCTATCTGGTCTATCATTTTTTCTATGTCGTTTTCATTTAGATTTTCAAACTTCTCTTTGAAATTCTCCATCAGGGTATGTAGCTGGGAAGTTGTTTGTGCAAAAAACTCTCCATCTACTCCCATCCGGGCTAGCATAGTGTCTATCTTGTGAAATCCAGATATCACACCATAAGACTCTGTGATAGCTTCGTTTATAATCTCTTTTTGTTGGAACTTTTTTTTCATATCTCGTAGCTTCTCTAGTTCGCCAGATTTTATATCGTTTTGTCCTATTTGGTCTATCTCATATCTTAGAAACTCTATCTTGTCTGCTATATCTTGCTCCTCATTTTGCAGGGCTATTAGCTGCTTTTGTTTGCTGGCTAGCTCTATATATCTCTGTCTAAACTCATCTAAAGTTTGGCTGTGAGTTTCATCGTGATGTGATACTATCTTGTCCAAAAACTCTAGCAGTGTAGAGTTGTCAAACTCGCCTTTATCTTTGTGATCCAAAAATCGTATAAACTTACTAGAAAATACCTTGAGCTCTTTTTTGGATATTTTCGCAGAGTTTAAAAGATGTTTGGCAGTAGGATTGTGTAGCTTTTTGATACAAAATTCGCTATCATCTATATCAAACGGCTCATAGTGGATACCGTGGTTCGATATACAAACTTCGCCTGTGTCAAAGTGAGTCTTTTTCATAGCAAACATACCTAGCATAGCATCAAGTAGCACACTTTTGCCAGCACCACTGGGACCTGTAAATACTACCAGAGAGTTGTCAAACTCTAGTTTAACCTCATCAAACGACAGACAGTCCTTGATATACAGACTATTTATCATACTCACCCCATCGTAGCTTTTGGCTTAGTATGTCAAAATAGTTAAACTCTGCTCGGTGGATTAGCTGTGCTTTTTTGCTAGCTTGACCTATAGTTATCTTGCAGTTTTTTGGCAAACTTAGACTCTCTTGTCCATCTATAAGTATCTTTATATCCTCATCTCCTATACTTTGAAACTCTATAGCAAAAGTTTCAGGTAGCACCACTGGTCGCTGTGTCAAAGAGTGTGGCGATATGGGTGTGACCACTATGCCTCGTCCGAGCGGATAGACCACAGGACCGCCACACGATAGATTGTAGGCAGTTGAACCAGTAGGAGTAGAGACTATGACACCATCGCCTCTGTAGTGATTGAACCGTTTGCCATCTATGGTCGCTTCTATATCGACTAGTCCTCGCATAGTTTTTTTGCATAGGACTATGTCGTTGAAACTATAATACTCCTTGCCATCTATGCTAAGCTTTAGCATAAGTCGCTTGTCTATTCTACAGTTGCCTTTTTGCATATTTTGCAAAAACTTTTCAAATTCATCTTCATTTAGATCTATGAGAAATCCAAGTTTGCCAAAGTTTATACCCAATATCGGTATATCATAGTTGTAGGCTTTTCTTGCAGTAGATATCAAAGTCCCATCACCACCTACACAGAGCAAAAAGTCACATTTGCTACACAGCTTGTCAAACTCTACACCACTTTTGCCTACAAGTTTCGCACTTTTTTGCTCCAATATATAGTCGATATTGTTTCGCTTCAATCTATCAAAAATACTATTATAGTTTGGTTTTAGATGAGATGAATCTGGCTTTAGCACCACACCTGCTATGTTTAGTCTCACGATATTAGTTGCAGCTGACCATATTGGCAAACTTGTCAAATATATATCGACTTTCAGCTGGTCCCGGCGAGGCTTCTGGGTGATGTTGGACTGAAAATATATTTTTGTCCTTGTATTGAACACCTTCTATAGTGTCGTCAAACAGGTTTCTGTGAGTTATATCAGCTATCTTTTGTATAGATGATGGCACATTGTAGTTGTGATTTTGTGCTGTGATCTCTACTTTGCCATCGCTTAGCACTGGATGATTTCCTCCATGTTGTCCAAACTTTAGCTTGTATGTGTCATATCCGTGAGCTATGCTCAAAAGTTGATGACCCAAACATATTGCAAATATAGGTATATCGCTATCTATCAGCTGTCTTATCTGCTCTTGTTCCTTTTTTAGTGACAACGGATCGCCAGGACCGTTGCTCAAAAACACACCACCTATACGACCGTTATGAAACTCATCTAGTATATCACTAGCTACAAATGTGGACGGCACGACACTGACATCTAGTCCGCTTTGGGCTAGTTCATCTAGTATGGCAGTTTTCACACCAAAATCCACTACTACTATCTTTTTGCTGCTTTTTTTTGTGTCATTAAAAGCTTTTGTCTCATGGTTCCATATACCTCTGTTGTGAGTGTATGGGGTTTTGGTGCTGACCTTTTCTATCAAGTTCATATCGGCTATCTTATCTGAGTTTGCCAGTATATCTTTTAGCTTCTCTTTGTCGCTAGTCTTTGTAGATGCTATCATCATCATGGACCCTTGGTCTCTGGTTTGTTGGACTATCTGTCTCGTGTCTATGTCGCATATACCCATGCAGTCATGCTTCAAAAGTAGCTCGTGCAAGGATCTCTGTGCTCTGTAGTTTGATGGGGTGGCTGTGTAATTTCGCACGATAATACCACTACACCATAGCTGTGAGCTTTGCATGTCGTCGTCATTTGTGCCGACTATACCGATCTCTGGCATAGAAAACACCACAAACTGCCCTGCATAGCTAGGGTCACTGGCTATCTCTTGGTAGCCTGTCATAGATGTGTTAAATACTACTTCTCCTACTATCTCTTTGTCTGCTCCAAAGCTGTGTGCTTCTATGTACAAACCGTTTTCAAAATATAGCCAAACTCTCTTTTTCATATCAAACCTTTTTTTACAAGCTCCTCTTCGTATAACCGCATAAATATCTCTTGGTATTCGTCTGTGCCGGGTACGACTGACCTTTTTAACCCTTGAAGTCTCTCGTATGCTAGAGTATCTGCCTCGTCAAACCCTGCCATAAACTGCTCTATAGCTGAGACAATGATATTTTTGATCTGGTTGTCTGCTATTTCAAAGTGTATATAGTCCTCTTCATACAAAGTATCTAGCAACTTGTGGGCTATATCGCTATACCGTTCATCGTGATTTAGTATCACATCATAATCATTTGCTAACCTTTTTTTCGTCATCCAAAAGAGCTGTTTGGGGTCAGCATGATAAAACTCTATATCATCTTCGTTTTTATCTAGTAGCTCAGTTACCGCATGTTCTAGCTTCATCTCTTTGTCTATGTCATCGGCTATTATCTTGGCTACTGCCGACTTGATCTCATCTTTGGTTTTTCGCACTTGTAGTATGGGCGATTTTATCAAGTCATTTGTTATCTTCCGTGATATAAAATCACAATGTGTCAGTTTTAGTTTCATATTTTGTCCTTATAATATTATTGTATCTTCTCTTTGTGGCGAAGTAGATACTATACCTACTTTGGTGCCTGTGTGCTTCTCTATGAGCTGTATATATTTTTTTGCATTTGCAGGCAGCTTGTCAAAATCTCTTATACCCTCTGTCTTCTCCCAGCCATCAAAACTTTCATATATAGGTCGCACTAGGCTCATATCGTGTGGCACTGTGTGTATCGTTTCGCCGTTTAGCTCGTATGCTACACATATCTTTATCTCGTCAAATCCATCTAGCACATCTAGTTTCATGAGCGACAATATATCGCATCCGTTTATACGACAAGCATATGCTACTGCTACTGCATCAAACCACCCACACCGTCTTTTCCGCCCTGTGGTCGTGCCAAACTCATGCCCCACTCTTGCCATATCATCGCCATATTTTGTGTGGTCTTCTGTAGGAAATGGTCCGTTGCCTACACGGGTGCAATATGCTTTGACTATGCATGTAACATCTCCTATATCTTTGACACTCAATCCCAGCCCAGTGCAAGCTCCAGAGCTAACCGTGGTGCTACTCGTCACAAACGGATATGTACCAAAATCTATATCCAGCATAGCTCCTTGAGCTCCCTCTAGTAGTATTTTTTTGCCATCTTTTAGAGCCTTTTGCACCATAGTTGTAGTATCTGTGATATATTGAGCTAAGTTTAGATGATAATACTCCAGCTTGGTTTTCATATCGTTTTTGTCAAATTTTTCTAGACCCAGAGCATCGAAATATATTTTGTTGTTGTGATAATACTGCTCGATTTTATGCAAAAGTCTGTCGGTATCTAGTAGCTCACCTACACGAAATCCTATTCTGTTTATCTTGTCCGAATAAGCTGGTCCTATACCTTTGCCTGTAGTGCCTATGGCATCTTTGCCTTTTTGCAACTCTTTTTTTGTGTCTATTTGTTTGTGATAACATAGGTTTAGATGTGCCTTGTCGCTTATAAAAAGTCTGCCAGATAGGTTGTCAAATTGGCTCAGCTCTTTTATGAAATCTTCTGGCGAAAATACTACTCCATTGCCTACTATGTTGATGGCATTTTTGTTTAATATCCCAGACGGCACTAAGTGTAGGGCAAACTTTTTCTCACCTACAACTATCGTATGTCCTGCGTTGTGTCCCCCTTGGGATCTACATACCATATCGTATCGCATGGCTAGTTTGTCTACTATCTTGCCTTTGCCTTCATCGCCCCATTGTCCGCCTACTACTACATCTGCTTTCATCTATCACTCCTAAATGTTTTTAAAATATTGTCCGTGTATAACGAAAAGCCACAAGACGGCATATCATCTACCATATATCCGCCACCTTTTGCTATCGTGTGTTTGTCACAAAGCACTTCAAATGCCACCGCTTTATAGTAGGCAATATCACTACAATACAGCGGACTTATAGTTATAATATCATGCTCTATCTTGTCTGCTAAACTTAATATATTTGTCAAGCTGTCTTTGAGATATTGGGGTGATATAGCTAGTAGCTCTTTGATATCATCGCTGGTAGTAGCTGACACAAGCTGTGATAACCACGGCAGATTTTTCGACAATATACCATCTATATCATTTGCCGTAAATAGTCCTATATCTATCTTTTCATTTGTCGATATTTGTTTGACTATATTCATATCAAATAGCTGTAAATTTATCGGCTGTTTTATAGCTCTTAGCGTCTCTAGGCATATCTTTATCATATTGCCCATATCTACACTATCTATCGCTTCTGCTCCTATTTGGTAGTTTTCTTTTGTAGGGTATGTAAATACTGGTTGATTGTAAAACCACTTTTTATGAGTAGTAGCACGACCTAATCTTTTGGTGATGATCCTCACTGTCTCCATGGTGCTATCATCTCTTAGAGACATATTGTCATTTGCAGTGTTGGCTATCTTTATCGCTTTTTTGTTCTCATCAAACCTATATATAAAGTTTGGTGTGATGATAGGCTCAAACCCATGTCGTGACAATATCTTTGAGGTCTCATAATCAAATATGATCTTCTGTCTAGCTGTCTTGCCAAAATATAGCCTAGCTCCGTTTGGTATCTTGTGTTTGTGGACTATACTCACAACAACCCCTTTGCATATATTTTGTTTGCTGTGCCGTCAAACTGCCTAAGCCCCAGCTTGTCTAGGCAGATCTCTATAGCATTGACTACCCACACAGCTTCATAGTCACGGACAAATCCCATGTGATTTATACGAAATATCTTTCCGGCTAAGTGGTCTTGTCCTCCTGCTATGTTTATATCAAAGTTGTTTTTGAGCATAGCTCTTATATCGTTTGATCTTTCGTGATATATCGTAGTCATAGCATCTGCTGGAGTTTTTGGATATATTTGCAAACCCAAAGCACTCAAGCTATCTCTGGTAGCTTTGGCTCTATTTTTAGTCTGCCTATAGATAGTATCAAACCCTATATCGCTCATAGCTCTAAGCACCGCTTGAAGTCCCAATATCAATGTCGTAGGTGCGGTATATGCTGTGGTGTTTTGTCGCTGTTTGTCTAGCTCGGCTTTTATGTTTAAATAATACCCAGCACTACAGCTTTCTAGAGTTTTCACTGCTTGCCGACTTAGTCCCACGACAGACAACCCAGGAGGCAACATGAGCGCCTTTTGGCTTCCAGCTATCAAGGCATCTATATATGTAGTGTCTATACTCTCAACTCCAACTGCCGTGATACCATCTGCTACTACAACTATATTTTTGTCTATATTCTTGACCGCCTTTGCTATACCTTCTGCAGGATGTCTCAAGCCTCCGGCACTCTCACAAACTTGCACAAACACACTGTCTATATCTTTGTGGGCTAGTATCGTTTGCTTTATCTCATCTACACAAACTGCTGTGTCCCAGTCGTTTATTATCTCCACATATGGTTTGTCCAAAGCTACACATATTTTGGCAAACCTTTCGCCAAACTTACCAGAGTTTATCACAAGAGCTTTGCTTTGACAAAAACTTGCCACACATGCCTCCATAGCTCCAGTGCCACTACTAGCAAATATGACACACTCGGGCATATTTAGTAGTTTTAGCAACATATCTTTTGTATCTTTAAACAGAAGTTCAAACTCTTTTGTCCTGTGGTGTATGGTTTGTTTGGACATAGCATTTCTCACAAACTCAGGCACAGCAGTAGGTCCGGGGGTCAGTAGCACTATCTTTTCCTCTTTTTGGTTTTAGTTTTCGGTGGTTGGTTGATATGTGTCGGTAGATTTGCCACTATGACAAAATAGAGCCCAATAGTCAGCACCAAAAACACAGACGATATCAATATACCCATAGTCAACCACTGTGTGCCATACAAAAACCCAAGCTGGACATCTGGCTGTCTATAAAACTCAGCTACGATCCTACCAAACGAATATAGTCCCAGATACATCAATCCTATCTGACCATCAAACCTCTTTTTGTTGCGAAAATAATAGAGCACCAAAAATACCAAAAGTCCCTCGATCACTGCCTCGTATAGTTGCGATGGGTGTCGTAAAATATCGTTTACATATATACCCCACGGCACATCTGTCACTCGTCCTACAAGCTCTTGGTTGAAAAAGTTGCCAATCCGTCCAAATATATATCCTACAGGTATAGCTAATGTCGCTATGTCAACCATAAACAAAAATGCCACCTTGTTTCGCTTTGCCCACCACAGCGATGCTATGATAAATCCTATCACCGCTCCATGATAGCTCATACCAGATATACCTGCATATACTCCATTTATAAACGGATTAAATATCTGCCAAGGGTGTGTCAAGTAGTAGGCGGTGTGACTGTCATAAAACAGCACATAGCCTAGCCGGGCGCCTAGTATCACTCCCACTTCTACCCATATAATATAGCTATCTAGCAAGGCGGAGCTTATAGGTATGTTGTCCTTTTTTACTATCCAGTGTGCTACCATGATAGCTACCAACAAAGAAGTAGCATACATGATACCATACCAATGAACCCCAAAAGAGCCTATGTGAAATGCCACAGGGTCAAAATGACTATAAATATTTTGCCAATAATTCATATTTTTCCTTATTTTGTTATTTTATCTAAATAAGTTTAAAGTATAGCAAAAAATAAAATATTTTTTAGGTGAGATGATATTTTTGATACTTTTTCAATCCTATTTACTTAACTTTCGCACCTAAACCCTGGCAGATTTTCAGCAACACTCCTTAATGCTCCTATAATACTAGTTTGGTAAAATTACTTTTTTTTAAATAATTTCCTACTTAATAGTTGGATAACTTTGTATATTGGGTTTCTTAATTTGGCATTTATAATATTGATTATTTTAGGTTAATTTACATAGACAAAACTCCTTATTTTATATCTATATTATACCTAAAAAGCCTTTAAGCAGCTTTTTTGTAAATGTTATTTTAACTCGAATAAGATTTGTAGTTATTATCAAGAACTCTATTTATATTTGATAAAAAATTGGTTTTATTGGATTGCTTGATATTATTTTAAAAAATTAGGTGCGAAAGTTAAGATCTATCCTTGACGAGATAGCCAAAATTGATGAAGTTGTCAATAGAAATGAGGATTTTACTAATATTATAGGAGTATTAAGGAGTGTTACTGAAAATCTACTTGGTTTTAGGTGCGAAAGTTAAGTATGTTTGACATTTTTATCCTTTTTGTTTATTGTATCTAAAATTTATTAGATAAACTTCACAGACACGATATTGGACTATATTTATCTAACTTTTGTATTTTTGAGATAGTTTAAGCAAAAAACGATAAAATAAACAAAAAAGGACAATTATGAAAAAAGATATACACCCCAGCTTTGTAGCTTGCAAGGTCACATGTGCCTGTGGCAACAGCTTTGAGACCAAGTCAAACACGGATATCATGAACATAGATGTATGTTCGTCTTGTCATCCGTTTTTCACTGGTGAGCGAACTATGGTAGATGCTACAGGTCGTATCGACAAGTTCAAACAAAAATACAATATGAAATAAACTTCGGTTTTTTGATAGGTTTTTTGTGGGCTATAGATATATTGAGAGTTTTTTCATATGTTGAGTTTCTTGCCCACACCTATAGGCAATCTCGAGGATATTACATACAGGACTGTCAAACTACTACAAGGTAGCGAAGTAGTGCTGTGCGAGGATACGAGAGTTGCCAAAAGATTGATAACACTGCTCAACGACAAACTTTCGACCAACATAAACATCCAGCAAAAAAAGTTCATAAGCCTACACTCACACAACGAACAGTCCATTATTGACCGTCTCGATGACAAGTTTTTTGAGCAAGATATCGTATATATGAGCGATGCTGGCACTCCTGCTATCAGCGATCCGGGGGCAATGCTAGTGAAGTATTGTCAAAAACACCATATAAAATATCAAGTTTTACCCGGAGCTAGTGCCTCTATAGTAGCCGTGGCTGCTAGTGGATTTGATATAGAGCGGTTTTTGTTTGTAGGGTTTTTGCCACACAAACACACCGCTAGAAAAGCCCAACTACAAACTATCCTAGAGGATGGTTTCGTGAGTATCTTGTACGAATCACCCAAAAGAGTGTTGGATTTGCTAGAGATTATCCACAGCCTAAACCCTACAGTAGAGGTATTTGTAGCCAAGGAGCTGAGCAAACTTCACGAGCAGTTTTTTGTAGGCAAAGCTGGCGAAGTGCTTGAGATATTGAAAAAGAGAAGCATAAAAGGCGAGTGGGTAGTAGTGATAGACGGTGCTACCAAATCCACAGGTGAGCCTATAACTATAGATGATATAAGTAGCTTGAGCTTGCCACCCAAACAAAAGGCGAAATTACTAGCGAAACTAACCAGTCGCCCTATAAAAGATATATATGATGACTTAAACGAGTTATAGGATGTGTCCTAGTTTTGTCTTTTTTACGTTTAGGTAGTCTCTGTTTTGTGCCGTAGGAGTCATCTGTATAGGCACGGTGAGTGCTATATCTACTTTGACTGCTGATATTTTTCGTGGATTGTTGGTCAGTAAATTTATCTGTTTTATATCATAATAATCCAATATAAAATCAACTATACTATAGTCTCGCATATCGTCCTCAAATCCCAGCTGGTGGTTTGCTTGGACTGTGTCTAGTCCGCCATCTTGTAGAGCATATGCTTGAACTTTGTTAAACAGTCCTATGCCTCTACCCTCTTGTCGCAAATATATTACCGCTCCGCCGTGAGTGTTTATATAGTCCAAAGCAAAGTTTAGCTGTGCTTGACAGTCGCATTTTATACTAGATATGGCATCGCCTGTGAGACACTCGCTATGTATTCTTATATTTGGAACTTTTGGTAGCTTTGCTGTCTTTATGACTAGGTGTTCTTTGTTTTTTTGTTTGAACACTTGGACTACAAACTCGCCGTGAGTTGTAGGTAGCTTGGCAGTGTTTGATACTTCACATATCATATCACACACCGTCCTTGTATAGTTTGGCACATGCTGTTGATAGCTGACGGATTTTTAGTATGTAGCTTTGGCGGTTTGTCACGCTTATAGCTTTTCGGGCATCAAGTGTATTAAATATATGTGAAGCTATCATACACTGGTCATATGCCGGCAAAGCTAAGACGTGTTTGATACAGTTTTCACACTCATTAACCGCATCGTCAAAATGAGAAAACAACATATCCACAGAAGCTACTTCAAAGTTGTATTTGCTAAACTGCTTTTCTCCTTGTAGATGAATATCGGCATAAGTGGTATTTACATCGCCGTGAGTACTCCACACTATATCAAATATATTGTCAACCCCTTGTAGATACATAGCCAACCTCTCTGTGCCATAGGTTATCTCTGCTGGTATTTGCTGGGCTGCTATACCGCCTACTTGTTGAAAATATGTAAACTGAGTGATCTCCATACCATCTAGCCACACTTCCCAGCCTAGCCCCCAAGCACCCAAAGTAGGGGACTCCCAGTTGTCCTCGACAAACCGTATGTCGTGCTTTTTTGTGTCAAGCCCTATGTATTGTAGCGACTTTAGATATAGGTCTTGTATATTGGAGGGACTAGGCTTCATAACTACTTGAAACTGATAATAACTTCCTAGTCTGTTTGGATTTTCGCCGTATCGTCCATCTGTCGGTCGGCGACATGGTGCTACATAGGCTACATTCCACGGCTTGTCGTCCAAAGTTCGCAGCACTGTAGCTGGATGGAAAGTGCCAGCTCCACTGGGTATATCGTATGGCTGCAATATATTACAACCTTGTGTGCTCCAATATGTTTGTAGCTTGAGTAGTAGTTGGCTAAATGTTAGCATATTTGTATCCTATTTTTTACATATTATATCGTATTAAAATAAATTTGCTACCTTTTAAGCTATGACGAAAGTTATATTAAGCAAATTTTGGTATTATCAACAAAATTTATAATCAAGGAGTCCTATATGGATATATTATTTACGATGGTGCCTATGGGTGTGGTTTTGACTATGGGTCTGTTTTTGTATTTTGAACACAGAGCAATACAGGCAAACAAAGCCTCAAAAGCACAGACAGATGATATTGGTCAAAAGCTAGAAAACTACAACACATCAAACAATGCAGGTCTGTTTGGATTGGGCTCATATATCATCACATTGATATTGGCTTTTAGTTCTTTTGATCCATCATATGGGTTAATCCATGCTTTGTTGTATATATTTATCACTACATTTGTAGGGTCTGTGATCATCTTTGCTATCAAGTTCAAAAGAAGCATATTGGTCAAGGTATTTGCTGCATTTTTGTATGGTGTGCCACATATGGTAGCATCTACTTTTGCTTTTTTGACTACTTATTTGTTGATATAGTGACAGAAAACACGACTGCTTGTATCATGACAATCTAAATATCTTAGATCGTCTCACAGTCTGCTAAGCTTGGGAGTGTGTGCTTGCTGTTTGTGTGAAAAATAGTGTTAAGTGCTAAGTTGGAAGTGTTAAGTTTTTTCTTTATTTTTTGGTATTTTAGCAAAAGTAGCCGTGGCGATTTTTTGTGATAACAAAAAAACTTTCTGTGAAAGGCTTGATTGTCTTTCGGAACCCCGGACTGGTTAATTTTGAATTTTGAATGTTTGGTATCCATCCGGGAACCCTAAAACAAGCCGTGGCGATTTTCGCTTTAGCGAAAACAAGAGAATCGCTTTTTGTTTTAGCAAAAATATTTTCTGTAAAAACAGAACTCAAGAAAAGCAACCTAAAGCTATGAACATAGAGGTTTTTAGAGGTGAGCTCAACTATATGCAAATCTATCCTATGTTAGGAGCTTGTTATTTAATCAGATGGTTCTGTTGTTTGACACCAAATGAAGTTTTTATAAAAGATTAAGAAAAAAATGTTATAATGTTAAAAGTATACGACAAAAGTTAGCTTAGATGATTGGGATAAAAAATTGCCTCAAATCGGTCTTTTGAAATGGAACACCATAGTTGTATGATCGTAAAAAGGATAAATATGAAACTATTTATAAAGTTGTTGATAATAGTTGGCATGCTTGGTATAATAAGTTGTGCCAAATCGATAGGATACGAAAACAATATTCCAGTCAAAGAAGGACACGATGCTTTTGCAAAAGGCAACTACGAAAAAGCAGTGAAATTTTACAAAAAAGCATGCGATACAAATAGTGGAAGTGGTTGTTTTGGTCTTGGACTTATGTATAATGATGGCGAAGGTATCAAAAAGGACTACAAAAAGGCGTCAAGATTTTACAAAAAAGCATGTTATATGAACTATGCTCGCGGATGTGGTCGTCTTGGGATTATGTATCAATACGGCGAAGGTATCAAAAAAAACTACAATCAAGCAGAACAATCTTACAAAAAAGCATGCTATTTAAACGATGGCAATAGTTGTTTTCGCCTTGGATACATGTATCATGTGGGCAAAGGCGTCAGAAAAAGCTATACAAAAGCAGCAAAATTTTACAAAAAATCATGCGATTTAGACGATGGCTCAGGCTGTTACAGTATTGGGAACATGTTTGCAAATGGCAAAATAGTCAAAAAAAGCTACTCCAAAGCAGCGGAATTTTACAAAAAAGCATGCGATTTAGACGATGGCAATGGTTGTTTTCGTCTTGGAACTATGTATCGTGTAGGCAAGGGTGTCAAAAAAAGCCACACCAAAGCTATAGAACTTTTCAAAAAAGCATGCGACAAAAGTATAAAAGCAAGTTGTTATAATATTGGGCTTCTATATGATACAGGCAAAGGCGTCAGAAAAAGCTATACAAAAGCTGTAGAATTTTATGAAAAATCATGCGACATGAATAGTAGTGTCGGCTGTGGTAGTCTTGGGCTTATGTATGAAAAAGGCAGAGGAGTCAGCAAAAGCTATACAAAAGCTGTAGAATTTTACAAAAAAGCATGCGGTATGAATATTGGTCGCAGTTGTGTTCGTCTGGGTATTGTGTATGAAAAAGGTACAGGGGCAGAGAAAAGCTATCTTAAAGCTATAGGGTTTTATGAAAAAGCATGTGATCTAAATATTGGTCATGGTTGCAGTAATCTTGGAAATATGTATGAAAATGGAAAAGAAGTCAATCAGAGCTATAGCAATGCTGTAGAGCTTTACAAAAAAGCATGCAATATGAATAGTGGTATTGGTTGTGGCAATCTTGGGCGAATGTATTTAAATGCAAAAGGAGTAAAAAAAAGCTACTTTAAAGCTTTAAGATTTCATAAAAAAGCATGCAACTTGAACAATGGTGCTAGTTGTTCTGCATTGGGAATTATATATACATATGGCAAGGGTGTCAAAAAAAGCTACAGCAAAGCAGTTGGGTTTTATGAAAAGGCATGTCGCCTTAACTTTCAAACTGGCTGTGAAAACTTAGAAAAAATACAAAATAGATAGTAAAGTTCGCCTCTAAAAGCCTCTATGTTCATAGCTTTAGGTTGCTTTTTATTTTTCTTGAGTTTTAGCCTGTAGGACTTAACTGGTCAATCTAAAGAGAGTTTAATTCAGTGGGTTTATTTGTGATTGTAATACAAAAATATAGCTAGTGTCGCCTTGATTATTGTCATCAGTCATTTTTAGCTCCCAATGACAATATATAAGCAGACACTGCTTCTGTCTGTTTGGCAGTAATCATCTTTGCGAAACTAGGCATCTGTCCTATCTCGCCCTTTTTGCCTGTCTGTATGACATCGCTCAAACCAGCTACTGCGTAGTCTTGATATTTTGGCAATGTTAAGTCTCTGGCTATACCCTGCATGCCCTCACTGTCTGCTCCGTGGCACGAGACACAATACACCGAAAACAGAGTCTGTCCCATAGCGACCAAACTGTTTTTGTCTGTATTTTTGAGAGTGTATTTGTATTTTTCTATATGCTTGACGATAGTATCGTCATATTTATCTGTTTGTGTTGGTTGATCTGTAGGATACAGCACTATCCAATACCCTATCGCCCATACTATCGCACCAGCAGATAGTAGCCACCAACCTGTAGGTATGGGATTTTTATTTTCATCTGTGCTATCATCGTCCTGTGCTGACAATTTGGATATGGTTTTGCCATTTTTGATTTGATTTATGTATCCCAAAAATATAAACACAACTATAGATAGGACCACAAACACTGCCGTATAGTCTATGCTGTCGCTACTAAATATATAAAAATCAATTACAGCATAATATGTGCCTGCAACTATAGCTATGACAAATAACACTCCACAAAATATCAAAAACTTCATATTTGTATTCCTTTTTTATCTTCTAGTGTTTAGATATGCTATGAGAGCTACTATCTGCGGTATCTGTCCGTCTGCTACTATCTCTTTGACTTTTGGGTTTTTCATATCTGCTACTAGCAAAGTCGCTTCTTTTATAGCTTGAGCATTTGCTTCATACCAACTTCCAAGCGATGGCATATCTGCTTTGTCATAAGGCACACCGAAAACCTGTTTTTGTGTATTTGCATCTGCATAAGCTGTGGCTATGTCTGCTCTGTTTTCAAATAGATGTTTATATGATGGCATAACACTAGTCGGCACTACAGATGTAGGGTCTTTCATATGGATTTCATGCCAATCCGTAGTCCTGCGGTTGCCTACTCTTAGTAGGTCAGGTCCAGTTCGACTAGAACCCCATAAAAGCGGTCTGTCATAAGCATACTCACCACTGACACTATATGTGCCATACCTATCTGTCTCATGTTTGATTGGTTCTATTTTCTGTGTATGACAAGCGATACAGCCATTTTTTATATATACTTGACGACCTGCTAGCTCTAGCACCGTGTATGGTTTGGCAACTACTATCGGCTGTGATGGTTGTATCGCAAGGCTAGGTATCATCTCTATAACTCCAGCGAGACTCACGACCAATACCAACACAGCAGTAAAAAAAAACGCTCTTTGTTCTAGCCCATGAAACATTATTTTTCTCCTTTTTTCTTTGTGGATTTCATCTGTGTTTGTTTAACTGTTTTGCCAGATGTAGTAGTTTTGTACAAATTTATAGCAAATATCACAAATCCTAAAAGATATAGCGATACAGCTACTGCCTTTGCTATATGGTATGGTAGAAGCATATTGAAAATATCTACAAACGAATAGGTCAAAGAACCATACTCGTCGTAGCTTTTCCACATAATATCTTGGACGATATCAGCTATCAGCATAGATGAAAAATATATCAATACAGCCACTGTCTGAAGCCAAAAGTGTATCGCCACAAGTCGTTTTGAATCTATCTGTCTTTTATACACATGAGAATAGACATGATACAACCCCCCTGTAACCACGAAACCTACCCAGCCTATCATAGCGAAGTGTGTGTTCCAGTCTGTGAAGCTAGCTATATCGCGGACTGGTTTTATGTATTGTATAGTATACAACATAAAAAACAGAACTCCAGCAACAAAAAATTTGAGGATACTATTATCTACAAGAGTGTTCCACTCGCCTCTGAAGGTCAACAGCAGATTGATCGCAACTCCCCACAACAACGATACAAATATCACAGACACAGTCAAGCTGATAGTTTGCATCATATTTGGCACAAGCAGATATGCTAGATTTTGACCACCAGTCCAAAAAAAGAGAGATACCAATCCCCAAAATGATAGCGATGCTAGCTTGTGTGAATATATATTTTGACCGCTTTGCTTTGGCAAAAAATAGTATATCATAGCAACAATAGGAAAAATAGTTATAACTTTTGCCACATCATAGCTCTGCCACCATTGTGCCATGGTATCGCTACTGCCAATATATACCGATATTGAATACATTTTGTTGCTAAAAGCTCCATCGGCAAAAAACATAGTAGGTATCTCAATATTGCTAAAGATATATACTATACCAAACAGTATATATGTAGCTATATAATACCAAACACTCACAGAGATAATATTTTCACCTCTCAAACGCATAAGACCAAAGATAGATACACCCCATAGTATCCACCATATCATGACCAACAAATCAATAGTCCACGACAGTGAAGCATACTCCTTTGCTGTAGTTATACCAGCCGACAATGTAGCAACTGCTAGAAAAATAGTGATAAAATATAGCACAAAGTGTAGCCTAGCGACTTTCATCAAAAACGGCGACACTCTCATAGAGACTTTCAAAACTCTTTGTCCTATATAATACCAAGTAGCAAACACAGCACTAAGAGTGAAGCCATATATCATGATATTTGTATATAATGGCTTCAATCTGCCATAAGTTCCGTATTGTCCTGCTAGGTTGTTTAGCTCAGGATACACCAACTGCCATGCTATGATGACACCCATAAGCAGACCCAAGATACCAAACAATATAGTAGCAAAAGCAAATGCTCTTGCGATACTATAATCATAATTAATAGCCGTGCTATTTGGCATAAGCATATCCTTTAATATTTTAAATATAAATTTTATTATTATAATATCATAAAAATATAAATTTCCCCAAATTCGTTTATTAAAATCCAACAATTTGTAAAATTTTGTAAATAATATAATTTTTTGAGTTTCATTAAGTTTATTTAGATAAAATGGCTCAGCTTTTTTTCAAGGCGAAAGGATTGATAGTGATTATACTGGATGCACCATTTTTAAACTTGCCGGAGATTCCTCTGGATATGTTTCTTCCTATATTTTTATCTTCATCTGCCGTTTTGTTATTTGGGCTGTTTTATGTGGCAATATACACATTGGTTAAGATGGGGTATCTAAAAAGCATATATATGCCTTTTGCATATATCTTTTGGATACTTCAGACGTATTGTTTGTATTTTGTGGCTGACGCTTTGGGTGGCGATAGTTTTACAGTTAAGGTGCTTATGATAGCTATGGTGGGCTATCTTATACTGCCTCATCTATATTATTATCTCAATCAAAGATCAGAACAACGATACGAACAATAAAAAGAAAAAGGAGAAAATAGATGTCAAAACGAACAGTGTCTGTATGGACAGACAATCGATTTTGGATGAGATCAGCAGGCTGGATAACTGGCTTTTCAGCTGTATTGCTAATATGGCTTACATTTGATACGCTTGCTCAAATCCAAATGGGAGATGACAATGACCTTAAAAGTGGTATAGCAAAAAGGGTTCCAGGACCTACTGTTATCAACTACAACATTAAATATCAGTTTAATGAAAAAAGAGGTCATGAGGTGCCAATCATTGGTGAGAAAGAGAAATTTTTTGGTAGAGATGACTACAGCGAAGAGGAAGCAGGAAAACTATTGCACATAGGAAAACTAGCTTCACAGGTCAAAAACTGTATGAACTGCCACACATTGCTTGGAAACGGTGCATATTATGCTCCGGATTTGACCAAAGCTTGGCTTGATCCAAAATGGGACGAAGTTGCGTTTTTGGGTGCTCCTACAAAAGAAGAAGGTATAGCAAAGTTTTTGATGGATCCTTCAGGAAATGTGATGCATTCAAAAGCGATGCCAAATCTTGGTATTACTGAAAAAGAAGCGAAAGGTCTTGTAGCATTTCTAAAACATATGAGTTCAATTGATACCAACGGTTTCCCACGAAACTTTGGCAAGAAAAATTTAGTAGTAAATGAAAAAAGGGGTAACCAATGACAAATAGTTTAAAATGGGAAGGACAAAAGCTCGCGACTTGGTATTTTACCGTAGCAGTGGTGCTTTTCGGAGCTCAATTACTCATGGGTCTTATAGCTGCAATACAGTTTGTATATCCTAGTTTTCTTTTTGAGATCTTTGATTTTTCAGTAGCAAGAATGGTGCATATCAATGCTCTAGTAGTATGGATGGTCTATGCTATGGTCGGTGCTGCTTATTGGATGCTGCCAGATGAGACAGGCATAGAAGTAGTAGGTGTTGGCTTAGCTAAACTTGGTTTTGCTGTGCTTACTGCTGCAGTTACTGTAGTTGTGTTGGTTTATATTCTTATACAATATGGCGATACTACGACTGAGATCATGGGACTAAATGTAGGTATTTGGTTTATAAACGAAGGACGAGAGTATATAGAAGCTCCACGATGGGCTGATATAGGTATAGCTGTAGTGCTTGTAGGATTTTTGCTGCATGTATTTTTGACTGCTATCAAAGGCACACGAACTGGTATCGTAACTGTCCTAATGGCAGATATGATAGCTCTGGTTGGTTTATACCTAGCTGGAATATGGTTTACAGATAACATATCTATGGATCAATTTTGGTGGTGGTGGGTAATCCACTTGTGGGTTGAAGCTACTTGGGAAGTGCTAGTCGGTGTATTTGCTGCATATGGTTTGATCAAAATCATCGGTGCAAAAAGACAGATAGTCGAGATGTGGCTATGGATAGAAGTTGCCATGCTATTTGGTTCTGGTATACTAGGACTAGGCCATCACTACTTTTGGATAGGTACACCTGAGTATTGGTGGGAGATAGGAGCTTTGTTTAGCTCACTTGAGCCACTACCACTGGTTGCTATGTTTATACATGTTACATATGACTGGGGCAAACAACAAGGAGCAGCAAAAGAGCGAGGCGAAGAGTCTACTATAGCAAATACGCCTGCATTGACTTGGTTCTTTGCAAATGCATTTGGCAACTTTCTTGGTGCTGGTGTTTGGGGATTTTTCCATACATTGCCACAAGTCAATATATATACTCACGGAACACAATTTACAAGCGCTCACGGGCATCTAGCATTTTTCGGAGCATATGCGACTATACTTATAGGTATATTTTATTTAGCAGTCCAAGGAACAAATGGTATCACAAGGATGAAAATGACTTTTGATAGCAAGATGGCACTTTTTCTTCTAAACTTCGGTATGCTGGCAATGGGTGTAACACTCACTATCGCTGGATATCAGCAAGTATTGGTTGAGAGAGCATCTATGGGCGCTACTTGGGATGCATTTTTCATAGCTCAAGATACTTTATGGTATACACAAGCTATGGCATGGAGATTGGTTCTTGGCGTTGTGATTTTAGCTGGATTTGTCTATTTGGTCAAAGATTTATTGTCTATTGGCAAAAATCCACAAAACGAAAAATAAGGAGAATATTATGTTTGAACCGTTTACCGATATGGTGCCGAGTTTTTTTGGCACTTTAAATCAATACCCTATGGCCTTGACACTATTTTTGCATACAATTATAGTGTTGCCGATGATATGGATATACAAACAAGAGAAGAGTCGATTGGAATCAGAGGCTTAAAAATATGAGAATATAGCGAAATTTTACAAATTTCGCTATATTTAGAATAGATTTAAGTATTTTGTGTTATAATTACAAAGGTTTAAAAGCCAAAACAAAAAAAGGAGATAATTATGAAATTTAACAAGATCATAATAGCTGGTTTAGTAGCAGTCTTAGGACTAACTATATCGGCAAATGCGAAGAGCGTCAAGCTCTCAAAGAGTCAGATGAAGAAAGCGACACAGGTCTATTTCGATAGATGTGCTGGTTGTCATGGAATGCTAAGAAAAGGTGCTTTAGGACCAAACTTAGAACCAAAGAAAACAAAAGCGATGGGAACTGCTACATTGAAGTATATCATCAACAACGGGACACCAGGTGGTATGCCAGGTTGGGGCAAAAGTGGAGAACTAACAAAAGCTGAAACTTCGCTTATGGCAAAATATGTGCAGATAAAAGCACCTATGCCTCCAGAAAAGTCTATAGTTGACATGAAAAAGAGCCACAAGGTTCTGATCCCTGTGGCAAAAAGACCAAAATCACCACAAAATAAAAACTGGAAAGACAACTTTGCAGTAATTTTGAGAGATATTGGTAAGATAGCTATCGTAGATGGTAAAACAAAAAAAGTACTCTCTGTAGTTAAATCAGGCTTTGCTACACATATCACTAGAACAAGTGCAAGTGGTAGATATATGTATGTCATCGGTAGAGATGGAAAAGCATCTATGATAGATATGTGGATGAAAAAACCAGCAAATGTAGCTGAGATTCGACCATGTAACGATGCAAGAGCTATTGATACATCAAAACACAAAGACTATTTGGACAAATATGCAGTTGTTGGTTGTTATTGGCCACCATCGATTGTAACACTTGATGCTGAAACTTTATCGCCTATCAAGATAGTATCAACTGCTAGTTATACTATAGACAAAGGTGTATTTACAAGAGAAGCTAGAGCGGCTGCTATTATTGCATCGCACCACAAACCAGAATGGGTAATCAATGTAAAAGAATCAGGTCAAGTATGGCTATATGACTATAGCGATATTAAAAATCCAAAGATAACTATGGTAGAAGCTGAAAGATTTCTTCACGATGGTGGTTGGGATCTATCTAAAAGATACTTCTTGACTGCAGCAAATGCTAAAAACATAATATCTGTCATAGATACTAAAAAAGGCAAACTAGTTGCAAACATACCATCACAAGGAAAAAAACCTCACCCTGGTCGTGGTGTCAATATTGATTCTAAAAAATATGGACCAATCTGGGGAACAGGACATATAGGTTCAAATGATATTGTATTTATAGGAACAGACCCAGAAGATCATGCGAAAAATGCTTGGAAAGTTGTGAAAAAAGTATCACTTCCTGGAAAAGGTGGAGGTAACTTATTTATAAAAGGTCATCCAAATAGTCCTTATATATTTATAGACAGACCAGTAAATCCAGATAGAAAACTTCAAACACAAATCTATGTTATGGACAAAGAGAGTTTAGAGATTGTAAAAACTATCAAAATACCTGCAAAATATTTGCCAGTATATAAAGGTAAAAAAGGCAAAAAAATAATTTCAAGAGGACCAGTTCACTTTGAGTTCAATGCAGATGGTAGCGAAGTATGGACAAGTATATGGGGTAACAAGATGGTTAACACACCTATCCTTGTATATGATTCAAAAACACTTAAGCTAAAACATGTAATAGATGACAAAAGACTTGTCACTCCTACAGGTAAGTTTAATGTTACAAACACTATGACAGATACTTACTAATACAGTATCCACATAGTTTTTTACCAGCCCTCGAGTCTCTTTGAGACTTGGGGGTTTTTTGTTTTAAGTGCTTTTTTGTGGAACTTTAAGTTCTACAGAAAAATATTGAGCTACAACAATTCATTTACAAAATAAGTTATTTATTTTTTAGTTAGAGCTACCTTTTATAAATATCTGGTATACTATGACAATTTATAAAAGGATCTAAAATGCTAAAATCAATATATACTATCTTGTTTGTATCTGTTATATTATTTTTCAGTGGTTGTTCAAGAACAACATGGAACAAAGAGATAAACTACGCAGGTGCTTTGAACAATGCGATGAAAAAAGGCGACCTGACACCAAAAATTAAACTGGCAAGTTTAAAAGACAAAAAAAATTTATATGCTTTAGGTGCGGTTGGATATTTGAAAGGTGAAGTGCAAATTTTTGATAGTCTCGTAATGACGACATTTGTAGACAAAGACAATAAGCTACAATACGACCACACATACAACAAAAATGCTTCGCTTCTTGTATATGCACAAGTCAAAGAGTGGGTAGAATACACGATACCAAATAGTGTCATATCAAGAGAACAATTTGAGCAGTTTTTGGAAGAAAAAGCAGAACAACATGGATTGGATACTGAAAAACCTTTTATATTTTTGATAGACGGAACTATCAAATCAAACAGTTGGCACATCATAAATTGGGACCCAAACGACAAAGTTCACACTCACAAAAAACATGCCCAGTCGGGCATATATGGCACCATGAAAGATAAAGCCGTGTCAATGTTGGGGTTTTTTTCTATGTATCATAGTGGAATCTATACACACCATACAACCAGTATGCATATTCATTTTATGACAAAAGACAAAAAAATATCAGGTCATAGTGACAACATGACATTGGGTAACAATATGATATTAAAATTACCAAAGATAAAATGATGGCTTGAAACAAAATGAACAGTATCTCAACAATAATATAAAAATACAATGGACAATTTGCCTGTTTGTGTATTTGAATACTACAAGATATAGACTTTTTAGAGGTGTTTTTATATTTATTTGGATACAATAGTCCAAAGGATTTTATATGAGAGTTTTGTTGGTTGGTTTGATTGTAGTTGGTAGGCTGTTTGCCGTAGATGGTGCGGCTGGACATATGGTTGAGGCTTTGCCGTCTGTAGATATGGGCAAGAAGCTATACGATACCCACTGTGCTATGTGTCATCACATAGATAGAGTAGGATTAGACGGTCCACCACTACACAAAAAAAGTTTGAGAGCATATAAAAGAATGAATTTAGCACAAAAGATCAAAAATGGCTTCCCACAAACTCTCATGCCCAAATATGAGTTTCTAAATCCTTATGAACTGCTACAGATAGTCCGCTATATCAAAAAACCACTAAGCCAAAACATAGTATGGAACAAAAAAGATATAGATGGTAGCTTGACTACTTTTAAAGACAGGGCAAATCCCCTAAAGATACAAGATATAGAACAAGTTTTGCCAGTAGTGGAGCGAGAGGGTGACAAAGTATGGGTCATGGAGGGTGAGAAAATTTTGAGCAAGTTTCATCTAGACCATGTGCACGGCGGTATCAAATATACTATGAATAAAGAAAATTATGGTGAGTTTATATTTGTCCCGACAAGAGACGGCTGGGTGCAAAAGTATTCACTCAAAACAGGCAAGCGAGAGCCAAAGATACGAGCATGTATAAACTTGCGAAATCTATCAATATCAAAAGATGGCAAAAATCTACTGACCACATGCCTACTACCCAAACAGCTAGTGATATCCGATATCAAGAGTATGAAAACCCAAAAGATAGTGCCACTAGATGGTAAGGTGAGTGCTTTGTATGAGTTCTATAGCAAAGATAGGGCTATGTGGACCTATAGAGACAAACCGCTCATCGGTATGCTAGATACCAAAACTTTGGATATAAAATATATAAAAATAGAGGAGCCTATAGAGGATTTTTTCATAGAGCCTTTTGAGGAGTTTATCATAGCTACTTCTCGTGGTGGCAAGAGTATGAAAGTAGTCAGCTTAAAAGATTTTAAAGTAAAGTTCGAACAAAGTATGGAGGGTATGCCGCATCTTTTTAGTGCTACTTATTGGTACAATGATGGGCAGTTTTATTTTGCTACTCCGCATATACGAAAGCCCTATGTGACTGTGTGGCAGATGTATGACTGGAAGTTGGTCCGACAGATAAATACAGGGGGCGATGGGTTTTTTGTGAAAACTCATCCATATACTCCGTATTTGTGGGCAGACAACGGAAGCGACGAGCTAGTGCTGATAGACAAACAAACATACAAAAAAAGAGTGATAGTCCCACGAAAAGGCAAGCAATACATACACACAGAATATAGTGGCGATGGAAAGCTAGCATACTTGAGCTTGTATGAAGCCGATGGCGAGATAGTCGTTTTAGATACCAAAACACAAAAAGAGCTGACAACTTATAAGGCAAATATACCTGTAGGTAAATATAACTTTGTAAATAAAAACAGACGATTTTATCCACGACTTTTTGGTCAGACGATATATAAACAAAATATGAAAAACAAAAAAAAGTTAAACAACTACGAAAAACGAAGCCTAAAAGCATACAAAGAGAGTATCAAAAAGTAAAAATTATAAACATAAAAGGATAAAATATGAAAAGATGGATAGTAGGAATTTTAAGCGTTTTGATATTGGCGACAATATCGATGGCAAATGATAACATAGTAGGTAGCTGGAAAACGATAGATGACAAGACAGGTAAGCCCAAGTCAATAGTCTCTATATATAAAAAAGATGGCAACTATTTTGGCAAGATTGAAAAACTTTTGAGAAAAAACCCAGACAACCCAAAGCAAATATGCCTAAAATGCAAAGATGGGCGAAAAGACAAAAGCCTCATAGGTATGGATATCATAGAAAATATGACTATGGTTGACGGTGCTTTGGAAAAGGGAACTATACTTGACCCTGAAAATGGCAAGATATACAACTGCAAAATATGGCTAGAAGATGGCAAACTCAAAGTTCGTGGCTATATCATGTTTTTGTATAGAACACAAACTTGGTTTAGAAAATAGTCTTTTTGACTATATTTACTAGTGAATAGTTACGACATAGCAGTCAGTGGTGTAGTCCAAGGTGTGGGCTTTCGCCCGTTTATATACAATCAAGCTACAAGATATGGTCTGTGTGGAGTGGTGTACAACGACTCGTATGGTGTCAAGATAGAGATAAACTGCGACTACAAAACTATAGAAAATTTTGTCAATGATATAAACAGAGACAAACCGCCACTAGCAAAGATAGATAAAATATCGTATATGCAAGTAGCATCTAAAAGTTTCGCCGATTTTAGTATCATCAAAACCAAAGCAACCAAACAACAACACACAAAAATATCGCCAGATATATCTATATGTAAGCAGTGCGAAGATGAGCTAACAAACCCAAACAACAGGCGATATGGCTATGCTTTTATCAGTTGTGTCTCTTGTGGTCCTAGATGGAGTATCATCAAGTCGTTGCCATATGATAGAGAGAATACATCATTTGATAAGTTTGTTATGTGTGAAAAATGTGCCACAGAATACACCGACCCTACAGATAGACGGTATCATGCCCAGCCCATAGGTTGTCACGATTGTGGTCCTGTGTTAAATTTACGAGACAGGGACAAAGATGTCAAAACTTCACAACAAGATATGATAACACAAACAGCAAAACAGATCAAAGCTGGCTTGATAGTCGCTATCAAAGGTGTAGGAGGATACCATCTAGTATGCGATGCCACAGATGACAGGGCTGTGTCGCTACTACGACAAAGAAAGCGAAGACCACACAAACCATTTGCTGTGATGACAAGAGATATAGACACAGCAAAAAAGCTAGCCCACATAAACACAAAAGAACAAGAGTATCTACAAAGTTATCAGCGACCCATAGTAGTGCTAGGCAAAAAGCCAAACAACATATTGTCTAAATATATAGCACCGGATATAGATAAGGTTGGGCTGTTTTTGGGTTATAGTCCTTTGCATATGTTGCTTTTGGATCTGCTAGATATACCTATAGTCGCCACAAGTGCAAATATAAGCGGTGAGCCACTTTGTATGAACTCTGCCGATATAGACGAGCTAAAAGATATATGGGACTATTGTCTAGAATACAACAGAGATATCATAAACAGTAGCGATGATAGTGTGCTGTGTGTAGTCAAAGATAAGCCACTGTTTTATAGGGTGGCTCGTGGCTTCGCACCTCTTGCTATAAAGTTACACAAAAAATTAGAAAAAAATGTATTGTGTGTAGGAGCAAATCAAAAATCAACAGTATGTATAGCATTTGAAAACACAGCTATAGTGTCGCCACATATTGGCGATATAGATAGTGTCAAGTCTATAAAACACTTTGAAACAAGCACAAACAACTTGAAAAATATATATAACTTCAAACCAGATATTATATCTACAGATAAACATCCTGCCTATGAGACAACAAAATATGCAAGTAGGCAAAATATCAAGACAAAAAAAGTCCAGCACCACTATGCACATATAAAGTCAGTGATGATAGAGCAAAATATCACTACAAAAGTGCTAGGTATATCGTGGGACGGCACAGGATATGGAGAGGATGGCACTGCTTGGGGTGGTGAGTTTATAGTATGCGATGGCGATGATTATGACAGAATCTGTAGCTTCAAACCGTTTAAACTCATAGGTAGCCACAAAGCTATAAAAGAACCCTCCCGAGTAGCTGTGTCGTTGCTCTTTGATATATATGGCAAACAAACTATAGATATGGATATAGGTTCTGTGAGATATTTTTCGGCACAACAGTTAAGCTCTATGTATATCATGTGGCAAAAAGATATCAACACTCCACTTTCATCCTCTGTGGGTAGGCTGTTTGATGCTGTGGCATCGTTGTGTGGCTTGATACATACTATAACTTACGAAGGACAAAGCGGAGCTATGATGGAGCAGTATTTTGATGATAATATAACAAAAAATTATAACTATGATATAAAAAAAGATAAAATTGATATCTCAAAGATGATAACACAGATAATAGATGACAAAGAAAATAAAATCTTGATAATATCAAAATTTTATAGAACTCTAGTGGATATCATATATAAAATATATATAAAAGGGAGCTTGCCTATAGTGTTGGGTGGTGGTGTGTTTCAGAGTCCAGTTTTGGTGCGATTGCTCAAAGAAAAGATAGCAAATATAACTATATCAAATACTTTGTCACCCAACGATGGTGCAATATGTTTGGGGCAAATTTGACAAATTTTCCAAAATATTGATATTTCTAGGTTAAATTAAGCAAAAAAATTGTATAATACAAAAGTTTTTAAAAAAAGGAGAAAAATGGCAAAAGTCAATGATAGCGGGGAGTTGAATCTTTGATTCAATTTAATAAATATAAAATAGGAGAAAATATGGAAAAAAGAAGAGAATTGTTGACATCGATGTTCAAATCAAACGGTGTCAATACAGGCATAAACAATGATGACAAATACTACAAACAACTCAAAATTGATTTAGACAACAGAATAGAGCAGCTAGAAAAACTTCCTGCCATGCATGATGTATCACTTAAAGAGAGTTTAAAAGAAAAAGGTATAGACAGACGAGACTTCATGAAGTGGGCGACAGCGGCATGTGCTATGTTATCGCTTCCAGGTAGCTTCACACCACTAGTAGCAAAAGCGGCCGAGTTAGCAGACAGGTTGCCTATAATATGGCTACATATGGCAGAATGTACTGGATGTTCTGAGTCACTTTTGCGGTCGGAAAATCCATCTATAGATAGCTTGATATTTGACCATATATCACTAGAGTATCATGAGACACTCATGACGGCATCTGGTTGGCAAGCAGAACAAAATCTAGAAAATGCTATGGAAAAATATAAGGGTAGATATGTGCTGATGGTTGAGGGTGCTATACCTATGAACAATCATGGTGAGTTTTTGACCATAGGCGGACATGGCAAAAAAGGTGTAGATAGAGCAAATGAAGCGGCCTCCGACGCGGCGGCGATATTTGCTATAGGCACTTGCTCGTCATTTGGTGGAGTTCAAGCGGCATCACCAAACCCTACAGGAGCTGTATCTATGAGCGAAGCTACTGGCAAAACTGTCATAAATGTCCCTGGCTGTCCTCCAAGTGAGAAAAATATAGTTGGAACACTTTTGCACTTTTTGCTATATGGAACGCTGCCAGCTTTAGATGCTTATAACCGACCTTTATGGGCTTATAAAAGAAGAGTTCATGACCTATGTGAGAGAAGAGGGCATTTTGATGCAGGTGAGTTTGTAGAACAATTTGGCGATGATGGAGCAAAAGAGGGATACTGTCTATACAAAGTAGGATGCAAAGGTCCGTATACATTTAACAACTGTTCAAAAAACAAGTTCAACCAAGGCACATCGTGGCCGGTGCAAGCTGGTTTTGGGTGTATGGGTTGTAGTGAGCCTGACTTCTGGGATACTATGGGAGTAGTCGGAGAACCACTCAAAGATAGACTATATCAGACTACATTTGGTGGGCTGGGAGCAGATGCGACCGCCGACAAGATAGGTATAGGATTGCTGACACTTACAGCAGTAGGTATAGCAGCGCATGCGACAATTGCGGCCATAAAACCGCCAAAAGAATAAGAAAAAGGAGAAATTATGGCAAAAAGAATTGTAGTAGATCCTATCACTAGGATAGAGGGACACTTAAGAGCAGAGGTAATAGTAGGCGATGATGGAGTAGTTCAAGATGCATTTGTATCATCTACTTTATGGAGAGGATTAGAGGTCATAGCAAAGGGACGAGACCCTAGAAACTTGCCACTGATGATGCAACGAATATGTGGAGTATGTACCTACTCGCACTATCTCAAAAGCACCATGGCAGTAGAAGATGCACTAGGTATCAAGATACCATACAATGCCGAGCTAGTGCGAACTCTCATGAATGCAGCTTTGTTTTTGCATGACCACACAGTGCATTTTTATCATCTTCACGGGGTTGATTGGGTTGATATAACTTCAGCACTCCAAGCAGATGAGGCGGCCGCTAGTAAGCTGGCATTTAAATACACACCAAACCCTATAGGAACTGGTGAAAATGAGTTGAAAAAAGTCAAAGAAACTATAACCAAATTTGCCAAACACCCACAAGGACTTGGGCCATTTGCAAATGCTTATTGGGGACACCCGACATACAAAATGTCACCAGAACAAAATCTCATAGCCTTGTCGCACTACCTAAAAGCACTAGAGATGCAAAGAATGGCAGCACAGATGATGGCGATATTTGGCGGCAAACAGCCACACCCACAAAGTTTGGTCGTAGGTGGGATTACTTCTGTTATGGACATACTAGACCCATCTCGTATGGGTGAGTATATGGTTAAGTTCCAAAAGATGGCAGACTTTGTGACCAATGCATACCATGCAGATATCAAGATGGCGGCAGAAGTTTATGCTACAGAGGGCTCTGTAGTCAAACCTGTAGGAGTCAAAAACTTCATGGCTTACAAAGATTTTATGGTAGGACGAGATGAGTATCTGTTTGATAGTGGATACATACTAAATGGCGACATCACAAAAGTGTTTGATATAGATGAAGAGCTTATCACAGAAGAAGCTACTCACTCGTGGTATGAAAACGACAAAGCCTTGCACCCTTATGACGGTGAAACAACACCAAAATACACAGGATTTAAAGATAGTCAAACTGTAGGACCAGACGGGCAGATGATAGATAGCAAGATCATAGACGAAAATGCAAAATATAGTTGGATAAAATCGCCACGATACGATGGCAAACCTATGGAAGTAGGACCTTTGGCATGTTTGCTGGTAAGCTATGTGCGAGGCAACAAGATAGTCCAAGAGACTGTAAATAAATTTCTCAAAGAGACAGGCTTGCCAGTAGCTGCTTTGTTTACAACATTGGGACGAACGGCTGCTCGTATGCTACAGGCACAGATAATAGCTGACAATGCTATGAAAGCATTTAACAATCTTATCCAAAATCTCAAAGTAGATCAAGAGACATGTGCCACATACACGATAGACAAAGACAAAGAGTACAAAGGTAGAGGTATGGGCGATGTGCCTCGTGGAATGCTTAGTCACTGGATTCGTATCAAAAACGGTGTGTGTGAAAACTATCAAGCAGTAGTGCCATCTACTTGGAATGCAAGTCCAAAAGATGTCAAAGGTCAGCACGGACCATATGAAGCAGACTTGATAGGACTAAAGATAGCTGACTTGTCTAAACCTCTTGAGATAATACGAATTATACACTCATATGACCCATGTATAGCTTGTGCTGTGCATGTGATGGATACCAAAGGCAACAAACTTAGTGAATACAAAGTTGATCCGCTTTATGACACTAGTTGTAGTGTATAGGAGTTCAAGATGGAAGCAAATATAGAGATGAAAAGAGAAGTTGAGTTTGGTGCTGCTTATAGATGGCAACACTGGATCAGAGCGGTGTCTATCGTAGGGCTTACTATCACTGGATTTTATCTAGCGATGCCTTTTGTGACACCAGCAGTCAATGCAGAACCCACAAACTTCATGAACGCACTTTTTCGAAGTTGGCATATGATATTGGGTTTTGTTTTGATAGGTGCTATAATATACAAAACATATTTTTTTATATTTGAAAAGGACAACGAGAGAGAAAGACTAGCTATAAAGGACCTGATCAACCCAAAAGTATGGTCGCAGACTATAGGGTATTATCTACTTGTATCAAAACACCCAAAACAAAGCGGGGACTACAATCCGCTACAGTTTATGGCTTATTTTATATTTTATATTCTGATGGTTATACTTATCATCACTGGTTTGATATTGTTTGTGCACTCATACCACGACGGATTAGGTGCTTTGCTTTATACTCCCATGAGAAGCATAGAGGTTATGTTAGGTGGTCTTGCATGGGTAAGACAACTTCATCATATAGCTACTTGGGGTGTAATACTATTTGTCGTAGTGCATATATATATGGCCATATTTAACTCGGTGTTTAGAAAAGAGGGTGCTATGGATGCTGTGTTTAGTGGCTTAAAATGGCACAAAAAAAAATAGTAGAACATAAAACTTGAAAATACTTATATTAGGTATAGGCAACATACTATTTGGAGATGAGGGCATAGGGGTTCATCTAGCACATTATATCAAAGAGAAATACAGTTTTGTCTCAAATGAGCATACTGTAGATATCTTAGATGGTGGCACCCTAGCCCAACGGCTCATACCTATCATAACCGAATATGACAAAGTAGTCGTGATAGATTGTGTCAAAGTGCTAGATGCCAGTATAGGCGAGGTGTATAGCTTTGACTTTCAAGATATGCCGGAGTATATAACATGGAGCGGTAGTGCACATGAGGTCGAGATGTTGCAAACATTGCAGATGATCGAACTTATGGGTGACTTACCGCCTATCAAGATAATAGGCGTGATACCACATGTCATAGGTGAAAACAGCACATTTACTATGACACCAGCTGTGCTAAATGCTTCGAAACTGATGGAAAGTGAGATAATCAAATATATAAAAAGTTTTGATATAGAGGTATCTATCAAAAGCGAAGCCGACTTGGTTGCAATATCGAAAACATCGTATCTAAAAGGTGTTATGTGATACTGGAGTTTAGATTTGAGTTTAGTGCGGATTGCTTTGTATATGAAAATATACTTCAAAAACTACAAGCCCAAACCAATATCAACTCTAAACTTATAAAATCACCAGGCAAATTGTGTCTATATGTAAGTAGCAATGACAGACAGATATTGAAAGAGTTCGCTACAAAGTTGTCAAGCAGTTTGCCACTATCTATATACTTGACAAACACACAAGTCCAAGCAGTGGCAACTATACCAGATGATATAGGCGAACCGCTTATGGATATGAAATCCAAGCCACCTGTGGGATTTTGTCCGCAGTGTCTAGCAGATATAAACAACCCCCAACACCGTGACTATGCCAATATATTCAAAGAGTGTAGCTGTTGTGGATATGGTCTAAACACAACTGGCAAAAACTATCTGTCACAGATACAAAACCTAGCACGAGATATAAAAGATGGTAAATATATCAGACTAAACACAGGTTACGGCAGATATACGGTAGGGGCGATAACTCCAAAATGTAACAACTTTGAGTATGATATAGTCGCACACGATCTAGTAGTTTGTGAAAAATATACAAACATAACCTCACATGAAATGCTAGCTATGGGTGCTATAGAGAAGCCATCTATCAAGCTAAAAACAAATCTAAAATTTAAGATAGAGTTTGAAGGGACAGTCAAAGAACTTGTGCGATTTAAGTTAAGCGACGATCTGCTACTATATCTGCTATCAAAAGAGTTGTATGCTCTTGATATAGAGATGATATTTATCACCAAAGAAAACATAGAATATGAACTGCTATTTGATGATATCAAACCACCAAAAGAGATATCGCCACCACAGTGTGTAGTGAGTAGAAATGATATTTTGATAACAGATGAGCTAAAAACAGATAAAAACTATGTAGAATATTTTGACAATATGTTGAAAAACCATCGACTACAAAAGCAGACAATAGCAGGTGTGTGCTTGTCAAAACATAGTCAAAACGCTGTGCTGTTGTATGGTGAAAAGTTTGGCATAGTGGAGAGCTTGAGCTTCAAAATAGAGCAAAATAGCATAGCTGATATGTTTGATACTATCGCCACAACTGATGAAAGCGGAGCAAAACTAGTGCAAAATTATCAAAATAACTTCAAAGATATATGCAAAGATATTATACAGATAAAGTTTGACCCCCAGGACACAGATATAGGTAACTTGGTGCGAATATGGGGCATAGTAGCTATAGTGTTAGGCTATACAACCAACTCAAACCTAGCACAAGCTGGAGAGGTGTTGATAGAAAATATTCTCAACTTCCAAGGAGAAAAAGGTCCTAGAGTGGATTATAAGATAGCAAACGATACCAAGACTATAGACACAGTAATGCTAGTGCGGACCGCCATGAGCTTTAGGCTCGCTGGTATAGAGAGCTTGACCTTGAGCTACGGGGTGCTTGAGAGTTTTTGTGATTTTTTGTCGCTATACCTAGACGATATAGCACAGACTATGGGCGTATCTAGTGTCGTGGCTATGGGTGATATGCTAGAAGTTAAGCCGCTATTTATAAATATGAGTGAAAATATGTCAAAAAAACAGAAGATATATTTCCCCAAAAAATAGTAGGAGATAGTAGTGGAGTATGGACTATATATCCTGTTTTGGTATGGGTTGCTTCATGCTATAAGTCCAGACCACCTAGTAGCTATAGCGAACTTCTCTATAGGTAAATCAAAGCTTAAAACCATATTTGTCACGGTGTTGTTTGCAGTTGGGCATGGTGTGGCTATATTTTTGCTGGCTGTTTTGTTGTCATCTGTAGATATAGGCGACCATATATTAAGCTGGGGCGATACTATATCGGGAGCTGTGATATTTAGTTTGGGTTTGTATCTACTGTATATGGTCATGACAGACCGGATACAGCTAAAGAGACATATGCACAAAGGCAAAGAGCATGTGCATATATGGTATGGCAAAGACCATACACATGACAAACAAGGCGAGAGAGGTGCTTTTGGTATAGGTGTGCTTATGGGTATAGGCGGTGTGCGAGGGGCTATCATATCTCTAGGAGCTATAAGTGGTGGTGAAGTGGGACTTGATATAGTGCTGATGTTTGTGCTGGGTGTATCTGTAGTGTTTTTGGTATTTGGTGCTGTGATGCTATATATAAACCAAAACTTGCTCAAAAACAAAAGAAACATAAAGTTAGTGCTTGCAACTACTGGAGCAGTGAGTGTCGCAGTGGGTGTTGGTATGTTGATATAGGGACTTCTTGTTTGTTTTTCATTTATAGATTTTATATTGGTTTGCAACAATATAAATTTACCGATAGTTTTCATATTATTATGATATAATACAAAAATAAAATCAAAAAGGACAAAATATATGGAAACTATAAGTATACTAAATGTCACTACACTAGCTATGGCTACAGGACTGTATCTCTTGACTACTTTACAGTGGTCCAACTATAGTTTAGTTCGTGTGGTGTTTTTTCATCACAAAAAGTTGTGGCATCTATATTATTTTGTATTACCTTTGGGATTGTATTATTTTCAAAATAGGTTCTATTTTATCCTTCTCATCCTATATCTGCCTTGGTTTATGTGGTGGTATAGTCGCCTTGATAAAAAGCTAGTTTGGACTGCTCGTGCCAAGCGGTTTTGTGTGCTATTTGTAGTGGTGTTTGCTGTAGTCTATACTCTGTGTTTCGCTAGTGGTTGTGAGTTTTATCCTGTGTTGCTGCCGCTCATGGCAGTGGTGTTTGTGTCAAATATGTGGGAGAGTGTCATCATGCTAAAGTTCAAGCACCAAGCTAAACACAAGCTAAAAGATATGCCAAATCTAAAGATAGTGCTAATAACCGCATCATATGGCAAGACATCTATCAAAAACTATCTGTATGAAACTTTATCTACAAAATACAGCTGTCATATGACCCCACGAAGTGTAAATACTATAAATGGCATAATCCAAGATATCAACGATAATCTACAGCAAACACACCAGTTTTATATAGCAGAAGCAGGTGCACGACAAAAGGGCGATATATTGCAGATAACTCAACTTTTGCAGCCACAATATGTGATCATAGGACAGATAGGACCAGCACATATAGAATACTTCAAAACTATAGACAATATCATATTAACAAAAACTGAAGCCTTGCAAAGTGGCAGGCTGGAGTTTGCTATGGTTCACGACTCTGTGCCACTGTTAAAATACGACAATATACAAAAGTTTGGTTTAGACAAAAAAGATATAACATGTAGTATAAAAGAGAGGTTAATGTTTAGTTTCACGATAGATGGCAAGACCATAGATATATCTGCCCCACTTTTAGGCAAGTTCAATGCTGTAAATCTATATGCCGTGTGTTTGATGAGTTTGAAACTAGGTATAAGTATAGACCAGATACAAAAAAGTTTCGCTAAGCTAAAACCAGTCTCACATAGGCTGGAGCTAATCAAAGCAAACGGCAAGACGATACTAGATGACAGTTTCAACGGCAACATAGATGGTATGCTAGAAGCAATAGATATAAGTCGCGGTTTCGATGGTGTCAAAACTATAGTGACATGTGGTCTAGTAGAATCCACCACACAAGCAAACAAAAGATTGTGCCATGCCATAGAGCAGGTGTTTGATCTAGTGATACTCACAAGTAGCTTAAATGAAAAAGTGTTTAAAAAGATTATAAGCGATGACAAACTGTTGATATTGAGAGACAAAACACAGCTAGTAGATACACTGACACACAAAACAAACACAGGAGAGCTGATACTGTTTGCAAACGATGCACCTAGTTATGTATAGGCAACAGATTGTTTATTGTATGATGATATAGATGACAAGCAAA
>JAOZMC010000013.1:21054-37859 GCA_029934475.1 Arcobacteraceae bacterium | reverse complement strand
GGCACCAAAAAACCAAAGAAATAGGAGAATCAGATGAGAAGAAGAAAAGCTCCTAGCAGAGAAGTTATGCCAGACCCAATATATGGCAGCAAGATAGTCACGAAGTTTATAAATGCAGTCATGTTAGACGGCAAAAAAAGTGTAGCCCAGAAGATCATGTATGGTGCTATCATCAACCTAGACAACAGAGGCGAAGAGAAAGGCATAGAGCTATTTGAAAAAGCGATAGACAATGTCAAGCCACTTTTGGAAGTCAAAAGTCGTAGAGTAGGCGGAGCTACATATCAAGTGCCTGTAGAGGTTCGAGACCAAAGACGACAGACTTTAGCTCTACGATGGCTTATAGATTCGTCTAGAAAACGAAACGAACGAACCATGGATGAGAGACTAGCCAATGAACTTTTTGAAGCAGCCAACGAAAGAGGCAATGCATTTAAGAAAAAAGAGGATATACACAAGATGGCAGAAGCCAACAAAGCATTTGCTCATTATCGTTGGTAGTGATGAATTATTATAATAAAAAGGAAACTAAATGGCAAGAAAAACACCACTAAACAGACTACGAAACATAGGCATAGCTGCACACATAGATGCAGGCAAGACCACTACAACCGAGAGAATACTTTTCTATACAGGAGTGGAGCATAAGATAGGCGAAGTACACGATGGTGCTGCGACTATGGACTGGATGGAACAAGAACAAGAGAGAGGCATCACTATAACATCGGCTGCCACTACTTGCCACTGGAAACACCCAAAGACAAACGATGACCTGATGATAAACATCATAGACACACCGGGGCATGTGGATTTTACCATAGAAGTTGAGCGGTCTATGCGAGTGCTAGATGGTGCTGTAGCTGTGTTTTGTTCAGTAGGCGGAGTGCAACCACAGAGCGAAACCGTATGGCGACAAGCCAACAAATACAGAGTGCCGCGTATGATATTTGTCAACAAGATGGATAGGACAGGTGCTGACTTTTTCATGGTAGAATCACAAGTCAACGAACGACTCAAATCAAACGCAGTGCCGATACAGATACCTATAGGAGCAGAAGAGGAGTTCGCAGGTGTCATAGACTTGGTCAAGATGAAAGCTATAGTATGGGATGTAGATGCTGCCATGGGTTCAAACTACCATGTAGAAGAGATACCAGCAAATCTGCTAGAAAAAGCCCAAGAATACAGAGAAAAGATGGTAGAAGCTGCCGCCGAAGCAAGTGATGAGCTTATGGAGAAATTTTTTGCCGATGGCGATCTGTGTGAAGATGATATCATAGCAGGTCTCAAAAAGGGTTGTCTAGCTATGGCTATCACTCCTATGACTTGTGGCACTGCTTTCAAAAACAAAGGGGTCCAGACACTACTAGATGCAGTAGCACTATATCTACCTTCGCCACTTGAAGTTGAAGATATCAAAGGCGAGACACAAGACGGCGAATCCGTCATAGTGCCATCTACAGACGATGGCGAAGTAGCTGGGTTGGCATTTAAGATCATGACCGATCCATTTGTAGGTCAGCTTACATTTACTAGGATATACAGAGGAGTCTTGCGGTCTGGCACATATGTATATAACTCGACCAAGATGAAAAAAGAGCGTATAGGACGACTACTCAAGATGCATGCCAACAAACGAGAAGAGGTCACCGAACTATATGCAGGTGAGATAGGTGCGGTCGTAGGACTCAAGTCAACCGTCACAGGAGATACATTAGCCGGAGAAAAAGACCCAGTAGTGCTAGAGCGGATGGAGTTTCCAGAGCCAGTTATCTCTGTAGCAGTAGAGCCAAAAACCAAAGCTGACCAAGAGAAGATGGGAGTAGCTCTAGGCAAACTAGCACAAGAGGATCCAAGCTTTCGTGTCGCTACAGATGAAGAGAGTGGACAGACTATCATATCTGGTATGGGAGAACTACATCTTGAGATATTGGTTGACCGTATGAAAAGAGAGTTTAGTGTAGAAGCTGAAGTTGGAGCTCCACAAGTAGCATATAGAGAGACTATCAAAAATGGTGTCAAACAAGAATACAAATATGCCAAACAATCAGGCGGACGAGGTCAATACGGTCATGTATATTTGAAAATCGAACCTATGACAAAAGAGGAGACAAACGACGAAGGCTTTGAGTTTATCAATGCCATAAAAGGTGGAGTGATACCAAAAGAGTTTATACCAGCGGTTGAAAAAGGCTGCAAGGAAACTATGCAAGGCGGAGTCCTAGCTGGATATCCGCTTGTAGACATAAGAATAACTGTATACGATGGTTCATACCATGATGTAGATAGCAACGAGATGGCATTTAAACTAGCTGCATCTATGGGGTTCAAGGCAGGTTGTAGGCAAAAAGAAGCAGGAGCTTGCATACTAGAACCTATGATGAGAGTCGAGATAGAGACCCCAGAGGATTATATGGGTGATGTCATAGGCGACTGCAACAAACGGCGAGGTCAGGTTCAGTCTATGGACGACAGAGCTGGAGTCAAACTAGTCATCGCACTGGTGCCACTAGCAGAGATGTTTGGATACTCTACAGACTTACGAAGTATGTCTCAAGGTCGTGCTACATATAGTATGATATTTGACCAATACATGGAAGTCCCAAAAAATGTAGCAGAAGATATCATGAAAAAGCGAAACGGATAACTTACTTGGGACTGGTTTGCTAGAGACTAAAGCCTTAACTTCCGAACCATGACGGAAGTGGGACTTTAGTCTCGCCAAACCAAATCTATCTTTCATCTTTGCGGTGCTAAAGCACCACTTCCAATTGTTAAACGACAAATAAAAACAATCCATCTTTGTGTCTCGTTCCCAAGCACTTTGCTTTCTTGATGCTGTGAGCTGTAGAGATTTTAGAGGTACCCTATACTAATCTCTTTTATATCGCCGATTTTTTTAAACTCTTGATATATTGTATTTAATATATTTTGTCTGTTTTGCTTGAGTTTTGTATCATCGCAGTTTATCTTGACATTGTCAAAAAACTCATCGATACTATGTTTAAGGTCAAATAGACCTATAAGTTTCTCTTCTATATCGTCTGTGTTGTTTTGTTGTATATCTGCTATTAGTTTATAAAGTTTTTGCTCAGATGGTTCTATAAGTTTACTCTGGTCTATCTCACCGCTATTTGTCTGACTATCAACAATATTTGCCACTCTTTTGAAGGTCTGAAAATTTGTCTCAAACCCATCTTGCCTGACTACGCTGTCCATAGCTTTGAGTCGGTGGTCTATAGCTACTATATCGCCACCGTGTCCCATTAGCACTGCTTTTATGACCGATGGATTTATATCTTTGTATAACTTGTGGTATCTTTCATAAAAAAACCTCACTATAACATCTGTATCAAGTTTCGCATAGTTTGGTCGCAACAGATCTATAAGCTGTGCTACATCTAGTTTTATATCAAACTTTAGACATATTCTCACCACTGCTACTACTGCTCGTCGAAGTCCATACGGGTCTTTGCTCCCTGTGGGTATCTGGTCTATACTAAACAAGCTCAAAATCGTATCAAACCTATACGATATAGCCGCTATCGCTCCAAACATAGTAGATGGTAACTCACCGTTTTCACTCATAGGCTTGTAGTGGTCTCTTATCGCTTCATATATAGCAGGGCTTTTGCCTAACTTTTTGGCATAATAATACCCCATGATTCCTTGGAGCTTTGGAAACTCACCCACCATATCACTAGGTAGATCTGCTTTTGCTAGCAAAATAACTTGTCGTAGTTCATCGCTGTCATCAAACTGCTGTGCTATCTTGGTCTCTCGCATTGCTTTGTCATATATACTGCCTAATCCATCGGCAAACTTGATATCCTTTAACCTATCTGGATTTAGTCCATTTTTTATATCGTTGTTATAAAAAAAGATAGCATCAGCTAGGCGAGGTCGTAGCACCTTTTCGTTGCCTTGTCGTATTAGGTCAAAGTCGCCTTTGAAACTGTTTGTGACAACTATAAATTTGTTTGTGATAGCACCATCTACAAAACAGGCAAAATAGCGTTGGTGTTCTTTCATAGAGTTTATCACCACCTCTTGTGGTAAGCTCAAAAACTCCTCGTCAAACTCACCTAACACAGCTGTGGGATATTCGGTGATAGCGACTATCTCATCTAGTAGCTTTGGGTCTATATCTATATCTATGTTGTGTCTGTTTGAAATATCTCCTATCTGCTTAATTATGTTGTTTTTTCTGGTTTCTTGGCTTAAAACTATGCCGTTGTTTTTTAAAACTTCAAAATATTTCTCTATGTTGTCAAATCTTATTTTGCTAGATGATACATCTTTGTGAACTTTTGTGCTAGTAGTTGAGCGGACACCATATATAGAGATATCTATATTTGTATCGCCTATCATAGCTACTACTCCTCGCACAGGTCTTATGAAACTATATTTTCCTTCACCCCATCGCATCGATTTGCCAAAGTTAAGTTTAGCTAAAAATTCAGCAACCATATTTTCTAGTAGTTGGGCTGTAGTTTTGCCTGTAGTTTGTTTCGCATAGTAGAGCATCTGTGTGCCGTTTATCTCTTTTGTGGTTATATGCTCTATATCTATGCCACATTTTTTTGCAAATCCTATACCAGCAGGGGTGGGTTTGCCATCTTTGAATGCTATAGATACAGGAGCTCCTATAAGTTTGTCTATCTTATCTGGCTGTGCTAGTGCTATGTTTTCGTGATAAAACACAACTCGTCTAGGAGTATAATAAAACTCAAATTTGGTTAGCAGTTCGCGACTATCTAAAATATCTCGCCATCTGTTTGCTATGTTTGGCAACTCTTTTAAAAGTGGCACAGCTGGTAACTCTTCAAACAGTATCTCCACTAACATAGGTTTTGTCTGCATTTGTCCTGTTTTTGTCATCTTAGCTTATCTTTGTGTTTGTCTACTTGAGTTTTGTTCATGCCATTTATAAACCAAAAAAGCAACACAACAAACCCAACTAGCATAAATATATCTACAATCTCTTTCATAGCATATGTCCTTTGTCTTTGTATTGATAGATGGTGGCAAAATCTTTGAAAAATCTTATCACAGCATCATTTGGTGTGATTGTATCACAAAAACCTAAAAATATCTCAACAGTCGTGCCACGGTCGCACAATCTTTTGAGGTTATCTGTTTTCCACTCGTAGTTTAGAAGCTCGTCCAACTGCTCTTTGGTGGTGGTGGCTTTGTATCTATCTATGTTTTGATCTGTGATATTTTCATAAAACTTCTCCATATAGCCAGTAGGATTTTTGATATAATATATGAGCTCCCTTTTTTTGAAGCTAGTAGTCCTATCTTGAAAAAACGCAGGACTTAGTAGCTGAAGTTTGTTTATGCGGTTGTGTGTCTGTCTAGCATAATCCATAGCACCTATAGCTCCATAGCTAAATCCACTGACTACAAAATCTCTATCATCTAGATAATCTTTGAAAAGTTCTTGTTCGTTTGCTAGTCCAAATCCACTGAAATATATCACAACAAACCGCCCTTTATAGTCTGAATGTGTCGCTTGTAGTCTGGCATATATGTTGCTACTAGTTGCCAAAACTTCACAGAGTGGTTCATATGTTTTATATGGCATAGCTCATGTATCGCTACATACGATATCACATCTGTGTCAAATTGCAGAAGCATACTGTTGAAGCTTATTTTGTGTTGCCAGCTACAGCTACCCCACTTGGACTTGAGAAACTTGTATGTAATCTTTGTAGGTTTTAGACCAGTTAGCTTGATATACTTTGCAAATATATCATCGAAAACCTCTTTTGTCTTGCTACGATAAAACAGCTTCAAAGCATAGAAAAACTGGTCGTCACTTTTGTGTATGGACGGATCAAAACAGACTACAAATTCGCCACCCATAAACTCTATAGAGAGATCTTTTATGCCAGTAGTCGGCGATAGTTTCGCTATATATTTTTCACCCAAATAGTCTATAGTTTTGTGTGTCAAGAAGTCTAGCTCATGTTTGGGTTTCGCTTTTTTGATATGTTTTGTTATCCACGGAACAAACTTTTGATATATCTTTTCAAACTGTTTGTCGCTATACGATAGCGGTGCTTTGATAGTCACTAGCTTTTGACTGTTTAGCACTATGGTGGTTCGTTTGATACGGTTTGACCTCATAAACTTCAGCTCAAACTCGTGGTCCTGTATAGTTCTAGTCAAATATCTTGCTACCTAGCTTTACGGCAAACAAACACAGCACCCCAACCATAGCTCCCACTGCCAAGTCAAACAGCACAGGATATATCCAAACCATCTGTGATATATGATGGATTGTTTCAATATTGTGACTAAAGATACCACCACCTACTAGTAGCATGGCAACCGTGCCTATGATAGTCAATGCCTTTATAATTTTGGGAAGTCCTGCTATCAGCGATAGACCAAACTTTTGTTTGTAGCTGTTTTTTTCGCTATTTTGGACTATATATAACCCCACATCGTCCATACGGATGATTATCCCCACCAAACCATACACACCCGCAGTAGCTAGCATCGCTACTATAGAGGTCGCTACTATCTGTGTGGTTAGGCTATACTCTAGCACAGAGCCCAATGTCAAGACCACTATCTCTATAGACAATACAAAGTCTGTCAATATAGCGGATTTTATCTTTTGGTATTCTGTGAGAGTTTTGCTCTTTTTGTCTGTTGTGATTTTGCCCATCTTTTGCTCTACATAGTGATATATCTTTTCAGCTGCTTCATAGCATAGATATAGCCCACCTATCAAAAGTATAGGCACGATAGTATATGGTGCATAAGCAGACAACAAAAATGCCACAGGCAATATCAAAAGCTTGTTTTTAAATGAACCTTTGGATATAGCATATAACACAGGCAACTCACGGCTAGAAGCAAAGCCGGAGGATTTTTGAGCATTTACTGCTAAGTCATCGCCTAGTATGCCCGCTGTCTTTTTGATAGATACTTTTGTAGCTACTGCTACATCGTCCAACAATATGGTGATATCATCTAGTATAGCAAACAAGCCTCCAGTCATAAAATCGTCCTTTTTTGGGTTATTGTATAGTTTTTTGCTTAAGTTTTATAAAAATATGTTATAATTATCAAAAAGGAAGTTATTGGAACAAATAGGTTTATATAAAGATGGTCAAATATACGACAATCTCACGGCAAAAGAGTTAGGCATAGTAGACGGCGATATCATCCACAACGATGATAGCAAAAACTCTCTACAGATACTACGACACACTACAGCACATATGATGGCACAAGCCATAACACAGCTATATAGTGGTGCCAAATTTTTCGTAGGACCTGTCATAGATGATGGGTTTTATTATGATTTTAAGACTGATGAAACTATAGGTGAGGAGGATCTGCCTCGTATAGAAAAAGCTATGAAAGCTATAGCATCACAAAAACACAAGATAGAAAAATATCAAACGACCAAAGAGCAAGTTGTCGCCAAATTTCAAGCTGATGAACTCAAGCTGGAAGTGCTATCAAATATCACAGATGAGGATCTAACTATATACAAGCAAGGCGACTTTGAAGACCTTTGTCGTGGTCCGCACTTGCCAAATACCTCTATGGCAAGATATTTTAAACTTATCCGAGTAGCTGGAGCATATATTGGTGGTGATGAAACCAAAGAGATGATAACCAGGATATATGGTATAGCATTTTTCGACAAACAAAAGCTCAAAGAGTATGAGACTATGCTAGAACAAGCCAAAAAACGAGACCACAGAAAACTAGGATCGCAGCTTAAGCTTTTTGCCTTTAGCGACAACATAGGTGCCGGACTACCACTATGGCTGCCAGCAGGAGCAAGTTTGCGAGACAAGATAGAGCGACTGCTATACAAAGCCCACAGATCCAGAGGCTACGAACCAGTGCGAGGTCCAGAGATACTTAAAGCCGAAGCTTGGGTAAAGTCGGGACACTACGACAACTATCGTGAAAATATGTATTTCACTGTTATCGACGACCAAGAGTATGGTCTCAAACCTATGAACTGTGTAGGACATATAGAGGCATATAGACAAAACCAAATATCATACAAAGACCTACCACTGAAGTATTTTGAATACGGAGTAGTCCATAGACACGAGCTAAGCGGTGTGATGCATGGATTGTTTAGAGTGAGAGAATTTACACAAGACGATGCACATATATTTTGCACCCAAAACCAAGTCAAAGATAGCATATATGAAGTGCTAGAGTTTGTGGAGAGTCTCATGGGTTATTTTGAGTTTAAATACGAGATAGAGGTCTCCACAAAACCCAAAAAAGCCATAGGCACAGATCAGTTTTGGGAAAGCACCACAAACAGTATCAAAGATGCACTAGATAGTGGTGGCTATGCTTATACTATAGATGAAGGTGGCGGAGCATTTTATGGACCAAAGATAGATATAAAGATACTAGATGCTATAGGACGAAAGTGGCAGTGTGGCACGGTGCAGATAGATATGAACTTGCCAGAGCGATTTGACATAAGCTATACAAGTTCCGATGACAAAAAGCTTCGCCCAGTGATGATACACAGAGCCATCTTGGGTAGTTTTGAGCGATTTATAGGCATACTTATAGAACACACAGCAGGTGAGTTGCCGTTTGCTATATCGCCTGTGTCGGTGGTGTTTATACCTATAGCGCAGGAGCATATACCGTATTGCAAACAGCTCAAACAGGAGCTTATGGATATGGAGATAGATAGCGAGATATCGACCAAAAACGAGTCTCTAAACAAAAAGATAAGAGTAGCAGAGAAACGAAAAGTCCCTATGATAGTAGTCGTAGGAGATGATGAGGTCAAAAACAGCTCCATAGCTCTAAGAGACAGACGAACACAGACAAAGTCGGATATATCGAGAGAAGAGTTTATAGATATGATAGCAGACAAACAAAAAAAGGCAAAGATTTGAGAGAAAAGAAAAACAACAAAAAACGAGTGATAATGAACCATGACATACGAGCCTCCGAGCTACGATGTCTAGGAGAAGATGGTTTCGCCTATGGTGTCATATCGAGATATGAAGCGATGGCAAAGGCAGACGACCTAAATCTTGATTTGGTGCTGATCTCACCAGATGCAGTGCCACCAGTGGCGAAGATCATGGACTATGGCAAGTTTAAATACAACGAAGAAAAAAAGAAAAAGGAAGCGAGGAAAAACCAGCAAAAAATAGTGCTAAAAGAGACTAAGCTATCGGTCAAAATAGCACAAAATGATATAAACTACAAGATAGAGCGGTCTAGGAGATTTCTAGAAGCTGGCTATCATGTGAAGTTTCGAGTATTTTTAAAAGGTCGCGAGATGCAAAACCCAGATGCAGGCAAAGATGTGCTAAATCGTGTGTGGCCTATGGTAGAGGATATCGGCACCAAAGACAACGAACCTAAATTTGAAGGACGGTTTGTCAATATGCTCGTGCTACCAAAGAAGCATTGAGACCAGCCCAAAACATATAATAAAATATTTTAACACAAAGAAGCATAGTTATGGATGAACATCTAAATATAGTCCAACAAATGGCAAACGGAGCAAATCCATTTACTGGAGAGATTTTTGATGATACGCATATTTGTCAAAATGTAAATGTGGCTAGAGCATTGATATCTGCCGCAGTCGCACTAGAAAATGAGACAAAACGACAGCAAAAGAAACGACACCTTCCTGCAAATGCAGGCAAACCGTGGGACGATGAAGAAGACGCTAGATTGTTAAACGAATTTGACGATGAAAAATCTATCAAAGAACTATCAGATATTTTTGAGAGAACGACAGGCTCGATTCAATCAAGACTAGTAAAGCATGGTAGATTGACTCTATAATATTGATACAATAGCATCAAAAGGAAATATATTGGCAACATTGACACAAATCAAAAATAAGTTTTTTCTCTTTCTAAAAAAGAGCAAGAAAATGTATTGAAAGAGATATATGGATTTTCAAAAGATATGAAAAAGTTTTTGAGTGTTCGACTGCTTGGCGATGGTGAAGAAAAATATTTACAACAGATTACAAAAGCCACAGAAAGTATGACTCCTAGCGGTATGCCAAAAAATATCAAAATATCAGAAGTAAATAGTATATTAAACAAAGCAAAAAAAAGTAATATAAGCGACACAGTACTTTGTGATATGCAGTGGCAAGCATTTGATGGCTATATGACATTTTTAAATGATTTTGGAAATGGTCCTAGAAGTTATGAAAACAAAGTATACGATCATCTCGATAGCTATCTTTTGTTGTTGGTCGAAACTACTGATGATGAGCAAGAACTGAAAAACAAACTTTTAGATGTAGAAAACTATCTAGACAGTCATAACAATATGCTCAACGATCATCTATATGAACTATTTGGAGAATATACTGCAGATTATCTATACAATGACTAAACCACGGCAAAGAAACATTATGACACAATCACTCCATACTCAACCCGACTAGCAGGCTCTAGCTCGCTACTAGCAAAGAATACCTCGCTCCCAAGCAGCTCTAGCTTGGGAACGAGGCAGCAACTACTTCGCCCTATACTCTATATGGTTGCCTTTTTGTGTGATAGCAGTCCAGCCTTTGTCTATCACTTCTTTTTGTAAGTTGTCAGGAAACACTTTGCCAGCTATAGCTCCGTATATCTTGTAGTCTTTGAATTCAGGATAAAACGACCCAAAGCTGTCTGTGATATTTTGTAGTTGTTTTATGGTTTCGCTGGTGACTTTGGTCTTGACTTCGATTATGCCTATGGTGTTGCCGTTTATGAGAAATATATCTATCTCGTCTGTTTTGTCTAGTTTTTTGGCTTTGAGATTTTTGGAACTTGAGTCAAATTTGGTATTGTTTAGCATCATCTCTTTCGTGAGATGCGATAAGTTTGTCTAGTCTTATGCCTGTCATTTTCATCTGTTGTGATGTTTCGTGTTGTGTGGCTCTGATCTCTTGCATACCTTTGTCAAATTCTTTTTGTCTCTGTTTGGTTTCCTTTTGTCTTTGGTCTGCTTCTTTTTTGTTTTTTCAAACAATATCTCGGCATCTTTGTGTCTCTGGTCTGTTTCTATCTGTCTCTCTTTCGCTTCTATATCAAGTTCTATTACGCGGTGTTGTAGCTATTCTATCGTATTCACAGAAACTTTTTTGCTATGCAAAAATCGCCACGGCTACTTTTGCTAAAGCGAACCGCCTTGCTTTTCTGGCCTAGGGCCAAACATGAAACTGCTACAAACTATTGATTGGACTGTGTCTATAGTTTGAATTTGGTACTAACTGTCTTGCCTTCTCTTATGATAGCACTTTCTCTAGGTGTTGTCGTATTGAAACTCAATGATTTTACTGCATTTTCTTTTAGTTTTGTTGCTTTGATAGTCAACAATACAAAACCACTGTTTGGGACTTTGTTGTCCCATACTCCAGAAGCGAAATCTATCTTGCCTGCTTGGTTGTCAAAATCTTTTTGCAACACAAAGTCAAACACCTCTCCAGCGACTAAGCTTTCTATCTTTAGAGAAGCTGGATCGAAGTTTAGATATGCTCCTGCTGTATCTACTTCTTGGGTGGTATTTACTTTTATGACAATATCAAATATTTCACCGACAGGTATGCCGCTGGGGATATTTGCTATGAGTCCGTCTTGGTTGTTGTTTGTGTTTTCGTCTGTCTGTGTATCTGTAGATGGCTTCTCTTTTTTGTCGCTGACTACACCAATATTTATAGTCTTTATATAATTTGGTGCCTTTACTTCAAAATCATAGTAAACAATACCTATTCCCTCTTTTGGTGCTACTTGTGTTTCTCCAGTTTTTAACTCAATCCACATCTTCCAATTAGCATATAAACCACTTTCCCATATATTTAGCCGATATTCACCATTTTCATTTGTTGTCTCATTAAAAACTGCATTTTCATATTCAGTGCCAATACCACCACCATTGAAATATACTTCTCTGTTTGGCAATAGCTTATCTCCATCACTATATTTACCATCACCATCTAAATCTTCAAATACTACACCTTTGATTGCTCCCATTTTGTCCCAACCATCTGGCACATCACAAGGAGATGAAAAAGTTTTTTCTATAGTATGATCAGATGCTTTTTGTGCTCTTGTCGGTATTTGAGGGCAATTGTTGTTTTCGTCTTTTCGCACTAACGGAAAGTTTACGACTACATCTTCTGTGAGTTTGCCTATTGTTTTTGTAGTGACTATTGGAGTTTTTGGAATATTTACATCAAGTTTGTCAAAATGGGTTAATTTTATATTGAAAAAATCGCCATATTTTTCATAGAGATAACTCTCTTTTTCAACATCAAAGCTGGCAAAATAATCACCATTTTCACTGAGACAATTGTTTATGATTTGCCATTTGCCTGCAACTGTTATCTCAACTCCAGCATCGCATCCTTGTAGCGGTTCATCGTCTCCGTCAAATATACCGTTTTTGTTTTTATCATAAAATACCTTGCCGCTTATGCTATAGTTATTATTATTCTGTGGTTCAAAAAGTGAAAACACAACATCTTTATCTGTATAAAAAGCGTTGAAATTACCCCATAAACATGCGGGCCTATCCTTTCCTGCTGAAGGATAATGCACTATATCATTTTTGCAATATTCAGACTCTCGCACCTCGTATGTGTGGGTCAGTCTTCTATCTACTTTAAATTGAACAAAACCATTTTCGTCACTATTTTTGACCTGAATCAGCTTGTCAATACAATTTGTGCAGACAAGCTCTATTTTTCTATCTTTTATGGGCTTACTTTTAGCGATATCAAACTTAAGGCTTCTACCATAATAGATAGTAGCGTTTAGATTTGCTTCTCTTTTGTCTCCATACTTGAAATATTGAGAATCTTCTACAAATCTTATGTCGCCTAAGTCAATATTTTTTGATATTTGTTTGAGGTCGATAGAATAAGCATTGTTGTTGTGTTTATCAAATAGATTATCTATCTTTAAATATCTTGTAGAATAATTGTCTATCGTTATAATATAGTTTTTTGTTTGGTTTGGAATAAAATGAAATTTAAAATTACCATTTAGATCAGTTTTCGTAGGAATTCTATTTGGGCTGTATTGTCCGTTTTCCAAATAATTTAGAAATAATACCTTTTCTTTTATAGCATGGTCGCTAGAAGTGAGCTTTTTGTCTTCATCTATATCAAAATACAATCTGCCGCTAATCGTCACCATATCTTGATAATACCCTACCGCTTCGCTCTTTTCTATAGGTTTATCTACTCCCTTGTTTTTGGCAAACTGGTGTGCTTGACCCAAATACCCATCACAAAACTTCGCATCCGCTAGTCTGTCTAGTGTATTTGCCATCTTTTCATCTGTGATCTTCGCTAGTTCTTTGGCTAGTTCTATGGCATTTGTTGATTTGGTATTTAGTTTGCTTCTATCTATGTTTGCTACTATATCTGCCATATCACTTTGCACTGTGTCGCTTTTGAATCCAGATGCGATAGCTAGCATGATTTTCTCTGCTTTTTCGCTGGATTTTGCTGCACCGTCATCTACCGCTACTAGTATATCTACTGCCTTTTGCACTGCTAGAGCTTTGGCATATAGCTTTGTGTTGTTTGTAGCTATAGGATCGCTGGATACTTCATCTTTTGGCACTCCAAATACTGTAGCAGTCCTATGCTCTGCTTCATCTACTGTCAGTCCCGATTTGCCATTGTCATATATACCATCGGCTACTGTCGTCACTGGTGTGACATGCACTTGAGCTTTGCCGTTTGGCTGGGCTTTGAGCTTGCCGTCAAATTTGGTATCTGTATCTGTGTCTATACCACCATATACCACTACAGATGCTGTTTTGTAGTTGATATGTGTTTTGTGTGAAGCTTTTATCTCCAAACTATACGAGCCATCGGCTTTTGTCAAAGCAAACGGTTCTGTAGATATGTCGCATATACCGCTATCGTCCAAGTCCAGACACACTGTCGCACCGCTGATATAGCCGTCTATGGCTTTGCCAGTGATAGTAGTCGTCTCAGTCGCTACTGCATCGTCTGTGCCCAAGTCACCACTACCGCTTCCACATGACACTAGGGTCAAACTTATAGCCATAGATATAGCAACAAATATCATAAAACTTTTAAAAATCGTTTTCATAATATTGCCTCCTTTTTTTGATTGTAGTATTATATCATAATATGTCTAAAAGAAACTCACAAATCGGTGATTTTGATGAAATTTGTCCAAAATTTAGCAAAATTTAGCAAAATTTGATATAATTTAGACGACAAAAAGGATACAAATATGATAAACATAGGTATAATTACAACAAGCGACAGAGCGAGCAAGGGCATATACAAAGATATTAGCGGTCCAGCTATCAAAGATAGGTTAGACAAGTTTATAACAAACGATATAACATACCACTACGAAGTCATAGAAGATGACCAGCAAACCATAGAGAAAACTCTTTTAAATATGACAGACAACATAAAGTGCGATTTGATAGTAACCACAGGTGGCACGGGACCGGCATATAGAGATGTGACTACGGAGGCTACTTTAAATATCTGCGAAAAGATACTACCTGGATTTGGCGAGCTTATGAGAGCAGTGAGTTTGAAGTATGTGCCTACGGCTATATTGTCTAGACAAACTGCTGGCACTAGAGGTTCGTCACTAGTCATAAATCTACCCGGCAAACCAAAGTCGATAGGCGAATGCCTAGATGCTGTGTTTCCTGCTGTGCCGTATTGTATTGACTTGATAGGTGGTAGCTATATAGAGTGCGATGAAACACATATAAAGATTTTTCGTCCTAAATAGCCCTAATGCCCAAAACTTTTGAGCTAACTTGAAGTTTGTTTGACTGCAAAGTTATAGTGTCGTTTATTTTCAGTTGCTCCAGCTTCACAGTTTTGTCATCTTTGGTTAGCTTGACTATATTGTCGTATTTTTTGTCTTTTGGATTCATATTTGATAGATTTAAAACTATATTGTTTAGTTCGTTTTGTTTGGTGTGTATGGTTTGCCATATTGCTTGAGATATATATTGTCGCATGACATTTAGTGAGTTTTGATTTGTGGTGATTTTGTTTTTTATAGAAAATGAACTTAGCAACTCTTTTGTGTGATCTAAGTTTTGTTGAGATTTTTGGACTAAACTTTTCAAACAATAGTTGATATTGTCGCCCATATCGTCTAGGTATTGTCTGTATTCATTTTGGTCGTTGAGTAGTATCTCCATAGCATTTGACGGGGTTGATGCTCTGCGGTCACACACCATATCACATATAGTCCAGTCGCTTTCGTGACCTATGGCACTGACTATTATGCTCTGGCAGTTTTTCACAGCAGTTGCTACTAGCTCTTCGTTGAAGCACCACAGATCTTCCAAGCTCCCACCACCTCGTGCTAGCACTATGACACTACAATATCCATCTCCACTATCTTTGAGAGCAAGCTGGTCTGCTATGGCGATATTGGATACTATGCTGTCTCTAGCTGTGCCACCTTGGACTGCTGTGTGTATGAGCGATATTTTGACTAGCGGCCATCTGGAAGCGGCTATCTTTTTCATATCTTCTATCACTGCACCGCTATTTGATGTGAGTAGATAAAGCTTGTCTATAAACTTAGGGAGTGGTTTTTTGATATTTGGGTCAAAATACCCCATATTTTGTAGCTTTGTTTTTAACTGTTCGTAGGCTAAGTTAAGTCCGCCTACACCGCTAGGTTCAACAGTTTTACATATAAGCTGATATGCCCCGCGAGGCACATATACTGTGATGCTACCATATATGACTATCTGTAGTCCTACTTTTAGAGCAAATTTCAGTCTCGTAGCATTGCCACGAAACATGACACAGCTCATAGTTGAGCTGTCGTCTTTGATAGTGAAATATATATGTCCGCTAGATGCATAGGTCAAGTTGCCTATCTCCCCAGCGACACAACTGTCTACAAATGTAGTATCGAGCAAACCTTTGATCTGATGGTTTACTTGCGATACTGTGAGTTGTTTCAACTATTTTGTGTCTGTTTTGACTTTTGGTTTTATTAGTGCTTTTGTGTCTGTTTTAACTTTTGCTTTGTATTTATCTATAAAGTTTATAAATTTTTGCTTGTCGTAGCTGTTGCCAAGTTCAAGCTGTGCTGTACCATAACTTTTGATAAGTTTCGCATCGCTATCTAGTATATAGAAGTGCGGAGTGCCTGCTAGGACTGGAAACTGTTTGAGTAGGCTTTGGGCATCTTTGTTGGTGCCTCTGCCATAATAGACTCTGACTACTTCAAACTCTGTATAAAACTTACTTTGGACATCTTTGTTGCTATTTATGAAGCTATCCATAGCTCTACACCACTTACACCAGCTACCTCCAGCTATCAGCAATATATTTTTGCCTGACTTTTTTGCTTTGTCCATCGCTACTTTGAGATCCTTGTGGGGATTTACAGATTTGTCAAACTTTGTGCTATAAGATGGCAAACTGCTCATATTTAAGTTACCGATATTTTTGATAAAATCGATACTAAAATATCCTCCGACTACTATAGCTATACCCATAACTACACCTATTAATGTATTTTTCATAATTTTCCTTTTTTAAATTTTTTTGTGATATCTTTAATGACAGCCACAACCGATCGTGCAGTTTTCGTTTGGTTCGATCGTAGCTTCATCTAAGTTTGTGCAGCCTAATATTGATAACGCTACAAATATATAAATAGTTATATAATACAATTTATTCACACCAGCAAAAACCGAAACATTCTTTTGATGTAGTGGGTGCTACTCCACCACTTGTTGTTGAACTACTTCCACCACTTGTTGTTGAACTACTTCCACCA
>JAOZMC010000013.1:8877-20954 GCA_029934475.1 Arcobacteraceae bacterium | reverse complement strand
TCCACCACTTGTTGTTGAACTACTTCCACCACTTGTTGTTGAACTGCTTCCACCACTTGTTGTTGAACTGCTTCCTCCGCCAGTATAAGGCAAACATCCACAGCCAGCAATACAATCCCATGACTCTTCTTGTGCTGTATCCTTCTCTATTTCCGACTCGTCTAGATTTAGACACCCAGAAAATAGAAACATAATAAATATCAATATCGCTTGTGTTGTTTTAGAAATCATATCTTACTCCTAATAGTAAATTGTGTTTATTTTTCATATTTAACTCTGAATCTTCGTCGCCTAAGTTTACCTTGTGGTCTAGCATCAAATATTGGTAGTTTGCTATGAAACTATAGCCATACGAGAGATAGTTTTTGCCAAACTTGTATCGCATACCAATATCCAAGCCAAGCACAAGAGTATCTGAGCTAGTAAACTCTATATCACCTGCATCATTTAGTGGTGTATCATTTACACTAAGAGAGCTATGCCCTAGCACAAGCCCTACAGATGGCTTAAGCTTGTGTTTAAATACATAAGCAGTATTTATAGTTGTATCAAGTGTGCTGTATATAGGAAAAGTTGCTTGTGCTATATTTATAGTTTGTTGGATATTGTCAAATAAAATCCACCCAAAACCAAGACCAACAGTCATACCAGAACCACTCAGTGCATCATCTGTCAATCTGCTTTCATCTACTGTAGCTTTTATATCCATGCTAGCAACTCCCAAATATCCAGTGAGAAATAAGTTGGCAAATATGCTATCTTTGTATCTATCATAATCTTTGAAATACTCTGTCTTTGCAAAGCCCTTTTTAAAATCTTTTCGTTTTAGATAACTAGATGTTGCTTTCTTTTTGATATATTCGTATTTTTCCGATTTTTTATCTATAACATATATATTTGTATAGGCATCTGCTTTTCGCTTTTTTGTTTTATATGACATGTATCTGTTTAGTTTGAGCTTTGATTTTCTCACAAAGCTTTTGTCCAAAGTTTCGCACCAGCCATCTGTGTAGCATTTCTTTATAGTGATACTGCTTTTTGGCATATAGTGGGTTTTTTTGTTTCTTCTAAAAAGTCGCCTATATTTTGGCACTGCTTTCAGGTGAGCTACTTTGACATAACCTTTTTTCCAGTATATCTTTTCCTCTTTTGTTTTCCTTGCCATTTTTTTTGCATATCTATACAATGTTCTCTTTCTTTTGTATTTTTTGATCTTCTTGTATGTATCTATACCCTCTATGCTGATAATCTTATACGACCTGTATTTTGTCTGTTTTATCTCTTTTGTCTTGAGATAGTTGTTGTTTGGAAGCATACACATTTTTAGTTTTTTGGTGCATGCTTGGACTGTGATGTACTCTTTTTTGTTGTATGTTGTTTTGGTCGTGTCTACATTTATAGCACTTAAAAAAGTGTATGGTATCAAAGCTAAAAGCAAGTATTTTATAAAATTCATAGCATATTATACCAAAAAAACTTTAAACAACTCAAAAATTAGACAAAAACTCAATTTTTCGCATAAGGATTTAGTTTTAACAGCCATATATCTGCCAAGATATTGCCCAAAATTGTCAAAAACGCACCCACTATGAGTATGCCCATGATGACAGGATAATCCCGACTAAGAGCGGACTGGAAAAACAACAAACCCATACCGTCTATAGAAAATATGGTCTCAAGTATCACAGACCCACCTATGATACCTGGTAGCGAAAGCCCTAGCATAGTTATCACTGGCGGATAAAGATTTGGCACTATATATCTTCTCATGATTTGACTGGATGTCATTTGTCTTGTTTTTGCGAAATATATATAATCTTGACCCAATATTTTAAGTGTGAGCTGTCTTATATATATCGCCATAGTGCCAAAACCACCTATGACCATGATAGATATAGGCATGACTAGATGCTTCGCTGTGTCAGCTATATAGTCAAGCCCAGCTAAAGTGTCATCGCTACTGGTGCCAGCTAGTGGCAAAAGCTCGAGATATATACTAAAAATATATATAAAGATAAGTCCCAGATAAAACGATGGCACAGAGAAGCTAAATATAGCAAACTGTGATACTATCTTGTCTATAAGTTTGCCTTGATTTAGAGCGGATTTGACTCCAAGATAAAATGACAACACAAATATCAAGAGCATAGAGATGATATTGATAGTCAGTGTGATACCGATACGACTTAATATCTCCTCTTTTACTTGAACTCCGCTAGCAAAACTGATACCGAAGTCCAGAGACAAAATAGCTCTAAACCACGATACAAACTGTATATATAGTGGTTTATCAAGTCCATATATACTTTTCAGCTGTGCTATAGATTCTGGAGTGATATTTGGATTTAGCTCACCGGATGCAAAAAAACTATTTGGCGATAGGTGTATAGCTACAAACGATATGATAGATATGATAAACAGCATGAAAGCTAGATATAGTAGCTTTGTAGCTATAACTTTATACATATACTACCACCGCTATAGCAAATCCGCCATCGTGAGATATAGATAGACTAGATGAGTTTATGCTGAACTTTTTTCGCAACTTTTTTTTGTATTTTATGGTTGGTTGTCCTGCATTTGTCTTGCCTAGTTTTATATCTTTGAACCCACAAACTCTGCCGATACCTGTGCCTATAGCTTTGGCACCTGCTTCTTTGGCAGACCAAAATCCAGCTATAGTAGATATGTTTCGTCCAGAGAGCTTTATCTCACGGTGGCTCAAAAATCTCAACAAAGCTTTGTCGCCATGTCGTGCTACTAGCCTCGATATCCTGTCTATGCGGACTATATCTATGCCTATCATACTATCATCTTGATATCTTTGTGCTTGCTGAAAATCTCATGTAGGTTTAACCTATCTGCCTCGTCTTTGACCTCTAGCTCGACAAGGTAGCTTATAAACTTACCGCCTGAACTTTTGTTTGCCAAAGAACCTATATGTTCTCTATCTCCTAGTGTTTGTGCTATGATATTTTTGACCGAAACATCGCTTTTGATTATGAGTTTGTATCTCCAGCTACACGGATAGTTTAGCTCAAGTTTTTGGCATGTCATATTCATATGTCCCACTCTTTCCGCCACTTTTTTGTAGTAGTTTTATATCTTTTATGACCATAGTTTTGTCCACTGCCTTGACCATATCATATATAGTCAGCAGTCCCACCGATACACCTGTGAGTGCTTCCATCTCTACACCTGTTTGACCTTTGAGTTTCGCTGTCACAGTGAGCTTAAATCCATCTTTTAGCTCCTGTATATCACAGCTTAGCGATGTAAGCAAAAGCGGATGGCACATAGGTATGAGTGTGGAGGTTTGTTTCGCTCCTTGTATAGAGGCAACTACCGCCGTTTGTAGCACTGGTCCTTTTTTGTTTCTATTTTGCAACACATTGTGCAAAGCTTGATCGCTCATAGTTATGATACCACTAGCTACTGCCACTCTATATGTATCGCTCTTATCCGATACATCTACCATCTTTGGTCTATCGTTTTTGTCTAAATGTGTTAGCACTTTTATCTCCTTGTCATCATCAATATCAAACTAGCTATAAATGCCAGCAATACAAAATATATATAATAATAGTTGTATTTTATATATTTGTTTGTCTGTATCTTGCTTTTTTCCAGTTTGCCTATAGTATCGTAAATCTCTTTTAGTTTCTCTTTTGAGTTCGCTTGAAAAAACTTGCCCCCTGTTTGTGTGGCTATTTGGTCAAGAACCGCACTATCGTAGTCGTATTCATCGCCTATGCCAACTGTGTATATCTTTATATCCATATCTTTTGCTTTTTCTATCGCTACTTCTAGTGGCACACTCTTTGCTGTATCGTAGCCGTCTGTCAGCAATATAGCTATCTTGTTTTTTGATTTGCTTTTTTTAAATAGATCAGAGCTTAGAAATATCGCTTCATATAAAGCTGTCTTTCGTTTGCCAGCAACTCCTACTTCAAGATATTTCAAAAGATTGGCTACTGCTTTGGTATCATAAGTTAAAGGCGATGCTATATAGGCAAAGTCAGCAAATATACTTAAAGCTATAGCATCGTTTTTTCTACTGTTTATAAACTCGCTGACTATTTGCTTGCTTATCTCAAATTTATTTGACTGGAGCATACTACCGCTTATATCAAATACCAGCGATATCTCGTAGCCTTTGGTGCTGTCAAACTTTATATCGTGCTTTTGCACTGGAGAGCCTAGAGCTATCACCATAGACAACACAATCACAAGTTTAAGTATCTCATGCCATATATTTTTTGATTTGGTTATCTGGGCTAGTAGGCGGGTATTTGAAAAATATATCATCTGTCTTTGTGGCTTACAATACACCACACAAAGTAGATATATAGGCACAAGTATCAACACCCAAGGATATAGCAAACTCATCGTAAACTCTCTATGTAAACTTTCATACTATCTTTGATACTATCATCCAGTTTTTCTATATTTTTTCTGTATTTGTATGGTTCTAGTCGCTCAAAAATATCATTCAAAGTTTCGCTTTGTTCTGTGGAGGCTACTTTGCTGTATATCGTAAAATAATATATCAAAGTTTTGTCATCTGTGTCAAAGTTGAGTTGCTTTAGCTTATCAGTGGCTTTTTGTTGTAAATTCTTGGTTTTTTTGCTTCGTTTTTTGTGTATCATATATGCTACTATCAGCACCACACAAGCTATCAACAAAGAGCCAGCTACTATGTAGGTGCTCCAGTTTATAACTAGTGGCTCGTATGGCTTGATATCTTTGAGGCTGTCTAAATTCATCGCAAAAACTCTTGTAGCTTTTTGATAACTTTGTCTGTCGTATATATCTTTGTGTGCTTGATATTTTCTCTTTTGAACTTTGCTGTCATCTCGTCGTTGTGTTTTTTCATAGCTTGGTTGTAGCTATCGGCTATGCTTTTGTCTATATTTGTAGATAGTGTTCCGCTACTTGAAAACTGCTTAATATTTAGCTCACCTGCAAATCCCAGCTGCTCTTCTAAAATATCTCGCACTATGATTACTCGCAGATCGTGCTTTTTTGATAGCAACTTCAGCTCTATGGGCTGTAGAAAATCACCGACCAAAAACAGAAGCGATCGTTTTTTGAGTTTCGTCATAAGATATGTTTCTATATTGTTATAGGCTATATCATCTGTGCTTGGTGTCTGTATATCCTCTAGCAGTTTGCTTAGCACTCGCCTATCTTTTGTGCGTTTATAAAATCTGTTTTCGTTTTGGTGGTAGAATATAGCACTCAAGCTATCACCATATGCAAATACACTCAAACCCAACACAGCTACTATATCATGCACAATATCGCTTTTGGGTATGTGTGAGCCAAACTGCATGCCGGCACTGTTTAGATATACTACTACTACATCTAGCTGTTTGGTTTCGTTGAATACATTTGTCGCTGGCTCTTTTGTCCTAGAGGTTACACTCCAGTTGATATGTCGGATATCATCGGTGGTGTCATATGGGCGAATCTCTCGAAAATCCAAGCCATCGCCACTGATAGTAGAGCTGTGACCGCCTGCCATATTTGAAAACACAGCTTTGGTGGTCTTGAGTTTGATGGTGTGCTTTTTTGTCACGGAGCGGGTATTTTATCCAATATCGTCTTGATAATATAGTCGCTATCTATATCATCTGCTACTGCTTCGTAGCTTAGATGTATCCTATGTCGTATAGTCATATATGCCATCTGTGCTATGTGATATGGTGTGACGAACTCTTTTTTGTTTAGATAGGCAAATGCTTTTGATGCTTTGTATAGTGCTATGCCACCTCTAGGACTAGCACCAAACTCTATGTATTGACTGATATTTTTGAGACCAAATTTTTCTGGGTATCTTGTAGCAAATACTATCTTGACTATATATTGCACTAGTTTGTCATCTATATGCACTAGCGATACTTCTTCTTGCATCTGCTCTAGTTTTTTTACATTCATCACAGGTTCAACCTCACCATAATCTTTTTGTATAACTTTTTTGATGATATCAAACTCCTCTTCTATAGTGTTGTAGCCGACCTTTAGCTTGAGCATAAATCTATCAAGTGATGCTTCAGGTAGTTCATATGTGCCGTCTTGTTCTACTGGATTTGAAGTAGCCATGACCATAAATGGTTGTTTGAGTTCGAAACTTTTGTCACCTATGGTTACTTGGTTTTCTGCCATAGCTTCCAGTAGTGCACTTTGGACTTTGGCTCCTGCTCTGTTGATCTCATCGGCTAACAGCAGATTTGTAAATATGGGTCCGGGCTTGACTTTAAATCTGTTGTTTTTTATATCAAGTATCTCATGTCCTGTGATATCGCTAGGTAGCAAATCTGGAGTAAATTGAACTCGCTTGAAGTCCAGCAACACCGCCTTGCATAGCGACTTGACCGCTGTAGTTTTTGCTACTCCCGGCACTCCCTCTACTAGTATGTGTCCTTTTGATAGCATAGCTATAAGCATACCATCTATCAGCTCTTCGTGTCCTACTATGACCTTTTTTATCTCATCTTTTAACCTGTCTATATGTTGCATTATCTTATTTTCTCCCATCTGTGTTGATTGTGCCATATGCCTGTCCATGATGGCTCTATGTTTTTGATATTTTTGTTTATAGCAGTTATACTGTCTGGAATATATAGAAATATATATGGCAAATCATCTGCTATAAGTTTAAACATCTTTTTGTATGCTTTGCTTAGCTGCTTTTTGTCTATCATGGTAGCTGACTCCTCTATGAGGGTGTCAACTTTTTTGTTATTGTATCCAACTAAGTTAAATCCTCCCTTTTGGTCGCTACTACTATGCCAAAGTGGTTTCGCATCTGGCATAAGCGACAGTCCCCACCCTAGCACCACCGCTTCAAAATTACCTGGTAGCACGATAGTGTTTAAAAAGGCTTGCCACTCTAACACTCTTATGCCCATCTTGATACCTGCTTTTGCTAGTTGGTGCTGGATTATCTGTGTGGCATATACTCTTGTGGGGTTGTTTGAGTTTGTGACAACAGTAAATACAAGCGGATTGTCCTCGTCATATCCTGCCGACTTCAAAAGTTGCCTGGCTTTTTTGATATCTGGCTTGGGTTGTTTTATCTCGTCATTGTAGGCGAAACTGTTTGGCAAAAATGGTCCATGACACACTTCGCCATATCCAAAAAACAGTATATCTACTAACTCTTGTTTCTCTATGCTTAGGTTTATAGCTTCTCTTATGTTTTTGTCTTGAAATATCTTTTTTTTCAAGTTTAAACCCATGTATGTATAGCCGAAACTTTGCTTTTGGATTATATGAAAATCTTTTTTAAATTTGCTAGATATTTGCCTGTCTGTTTGCAAAGCAGACAAAGAACCTATGTCTAAACTCTTTTGTTTCAAAGCAAAAAATCCTGTATTGATATCTGGCAAAAATTTATAAGAGATAGTATCTATGACTGGTTTATCGCCAAAATATTTGTCAAATCTTTCCAGCTTGATATCTTGAGATATAGTGAGTTTGTCTAGCTTGTAAGCCCCTGTGCCTATGGGGTTTGAGTTGAAACTATCTGTCATAATATCTTTTGAGTTTGCCAGAATATGCTGTGGTAGCATACCAGTCATCCATATATTTAGACTTTTGAAATATGGCTTATGATAAACAACTTTTATAGTATGGCTATCTATCACCTGCACTGATTTGACAAACTCAAACGATGATTTAAGCGGTGTAAACAGCTTGGGGTTTTGTATAGCTTCATAGGTAAAAAGCACATCGTTTGCATCAAACGGCTGACCATCATGCCATAGCACGGAGCTTTTGAGCTTGATGATCAGTGTGGTGTTGTCTTCAAAGCTGTAGCCACTAGCTAAATCGTTGACTATGTCGCCGTTTTTGTCATATTTGAAAAGTCCGTTAAATATCCAGCCACTTATCTCGCTACTAGCAGAGTCTGTCGATAATATAGGGTTTATCCGGCTTGGATTTGACGATATAGATAGCTGTAGAGTTTGAGAGTTTATAGATACCACAAACAAACAAACCCATATTAACCATCTCATCAAAATACCCAAACGATGATTATCTTTTTGAGAATTGTCCGCTTTTTCTAGCCTTTTTCCGTCCATATTTTTTTCTCTCTACGCTTCTGGCATCTCTAGTTAGCAGTCCAAAAGGTTTGAGAACTGGTCGAAACTGTTCGTCGAAATTTACCAAAGCTCTACTGATACCGTGTCTCACTGCATCTGCTTGTGCAGAATATCCGCCACCTAAAGTAGTAGCCTTGATATTGACTAAACCTAGTTGCTTTGATACTTCAAGCGGCTGTTTGACTCTTTTTTTGATAGCTTCGTGTCCGCCTAACCAATGGTCCAAGCTCATATTGTTGATAATGATATCACCTTTACCTGCCTCTAGCCATACTTTTGCTATAGATGTTTTTCTTCGTCCTGTTGCATAAACTTTTGCCATATTATTGATCCTTTATCTGTGCAGTATGTGGGTGTTTGTCGCCCTTGTATACTTTTAATTTTTTTAACATATCTTTGCCTAACTTCGTCTTTGGTAGCATACCACGAGTAGCTAGATGATATAACTTTTCTGGAGTGTTTTCCAACATATCGCTCATCTTGTGTGTCTTGGTGCTACCAAAATATCCTGAGTGAGTGTAGTATCTTTTGTCCTCTAGTTTGTTGCCTGTAAATTTTGCTTGTGATGCGTTGATTATCACCACAAAATCACCACAATCAACTGTGGGAGTCCAATACACTTTGTCTTTGCCTCTCAATATCGTGGCAACTTCGCTTATCATTCTACCAAATAGTTTGTCTTTGGCATCTATCAAAACCCATTGTCTATCGATATCATCTTTGTTTTTCATCTTTGTGAATTTCATCTTTTTCCTTTTTTGTTGTCATTTTATCCTATTAACCTTAAGCCAACCTGAATTTTAGGTTAGTTTAAGGTTACAAAAATATACAAAAACCCCGACGAGGCTATAAGATACAGACCAAAAGGAGTGAAACTGTATTTTTCGATAAACTTCAAAAACCACTTCACAGCGATATACGAAAACACAAAAGACACGACAAATCCTATAGCTAGTTGCACCATATCATTATACACAAACACTTCATAGCCTTTGTATAGTTCATAGGCAGTCGCCACAAACATGGTAGGAATAGCAAGCAAAAACGAAAATTCCACAGCTGTTTTTCGTTTTAATCCTAGCAACATACCGCCCATGATAGTAGCTCCAGACCTAGAGACACCCGGAAGTAGCGATATGGTTTGAAAAACTCCTATAGCTATGGACTTCACATAAGATGTCTGGTGAATATCCTCTATGTGGTGCGATTTTTCGTTATGAAGCCACTCTATAAGTATAAATGCCACACCAGTAGTCGCCATAAATACCAGCGATGAATTAAAAGTAAAAAACTCCTTGATAGCACTATAAAAAAACAACCCCACCAACCCAGTTGGCACAAAAGCCACACATAACTTAAGCCATAGTTTATATGTAGCCGTGAAACTGCTATGTGATGTCGTGTTCCATAGTAGTCTCTCTTTGTATATAAACACCACAGCTAGTATCGCCCCTAGTTGGATGATAGTCTCAAATGCCTTGAGTGAATCTGTAGGAGCCAACCCCAAAAAGTCAGCGGTCAATATCAAGTGTGCAGTAGAGGATATAGGCAAAAACTCTGTCAGTCCCTCCACTATACCCAACACGATAGCATCAATCATCGTCATCTAATATCCTTTTTGTCATATTTTTTATGCCGTGTTGTGATATTTGTTGTATCATACGGAGGCTTTGGTCTTGTTTGAAATTTTCTATAAACTCTATAACTATCTGTGGCTTTAGCTCTTTTTCATCTACTATGTCGCATAAACTTAACTCTTTTAGAAACTTTGCATTGTATCGCTGATGATCCGATGCCGCATATGGATATGGCACAAACACAGCAGGTAACCCCATAGCACACAGCTCCCAAACCGTGCCAGCTCCTGCTCGACACACTGCTATATCACTTTTTCGTAGCTTGTCAAACAATTTGTCTGTAAATCCAAAACTATCAACCTTTAGCCCCAGTTTTTCGTATTGTTGCCGGACTTTTGATATATGCTTTTCGCCTGTTTGGTGAGATATAGTTATACCTTTTTTATGTAGCGATGGTGCTAAACGGACAGCAAAATCATTTATAGCGACACTGCCTTGAGAACCGCCTAGAAATATGATATGTCTTATCTGTGTTCTTACTCTTTGCAGCTTGAAATAGCGTTCATCTACAGGATAATCCACTTTATATGTAGCATTGTCGTAGCTACCAAATACCTCTGTAGCAAATGGCTTGCAAACTTTGTTTAGCCGTCCCATGACGGAGTTTTGTTCATGCAAAAAAAGTTGTTTTCTAGCTATTATCGCCCCAAACGAACCAGCCGATGCACTAAACCCTCCTACACTTATCACTTTTGATATGTTGTGTATTTTAAGTATCTGGACTGCTTTTATAGTTTGTCTAAATATATTTAACAAAGCTTTCATCTTGCCAAATATGTTTCTATCTACTACAGTGGTCGTCTCCAAAAAATATGCCCTTGTGATATTGTCATAACTTTCAAACCATTTTTTGTCAGCTCCTGCTGTAGAACCTATATATATGACTTGGTAGCCAATGCTGTGTAAATAGTCTATAAATACCTTGCCTATACTTAGATGTCCGCCAGTGCCACCGCCTGTCACGGCTATAAATTTATCCATATTTTGCTCTTTTTTTGATTTTGCTTGATAAAATCAGTTTTTTTGGATATAATAGCGAAAAATAATAAAAGGGAGACCAACTATGCCATTTTGTCCATATTGCAAAAAAAAGATAACCATGAGCAAAGCCTTTTGTAGTGACGACTGCAAAGAAAACTACTTTCATCTAGTATCGATACAAGTGCCGAAGCCGTTTATCAGCAGGCTATACACATTTCACAACGAAAGTGAAAGAGAGATAGAGATCATCAAGTATTCAAAACTTCACAATATGAAGCTAGATTTGCTTCGCAAAAAAGTATATAGTGCTGCAACCAAAGCCGGGTTTATAGACGGTGTCTCCAACAAAAATACATCGTTGCAAAGCACTTATGGTGGTTAAGCATATAGTTTTTTTTAAACTCTCTAAAAAAGGGCAAGAAAACATACAAACTATCAGGCAAAAGTTAGAAAACTTACAAATCGATATACCATATATTGATTTCCTAGAAGTTGGTTTGAATTTTTGCCCACAAGTCAGGGCTTATGATATATCACTCACTGTTTGTTTCAATTCAAGAGAAGAGTTGACTAGATACAGTATAGATGACTACCATATAAAAGTGGTCCAATATCTCAAAAGTTTAGGCACGACTACTGTCGTGGTGGATTATGAGATATAGTTTACTGCTTGTGTTTTTTGTCCTACTTTTTGCTGGATGTTCTACAAAAGAACAAACCACCGCAAAAGCCGACACGCAGACCGCTACAAACACTACACAAAGCGACACAGACGACTTTGACGATGAATTTGCAGATGAATACGGCGATGACGACAAAAACACACAAGCCACAGGCGAAAGCTGTCCGTGGCTATATGGCTACAATGACACTATGACATCGTTTAATGATGGGTTTTATATATATCTGCTATCGCCTGTATCAAAAGGCTACGAGACTATCACGACTGAACCCATAAGAGACAGTATAGATAACTTTTTTTACAATCTAATGTATCCAAAGCGAGTCATAAACAATCTACTACAGCTAAAGTTTAGAAGCAGTATGGAGGAGACAAGTAGTTTTTTGCTTAACTCGACATTTGGTTTGTTAGGACTTTTTAAACCGGCTCAAACAATGTTTGATATAAAAACACATGACGAAGATTTTGGGCAAACTCTAGGTAGCTGGGGTGTGGGAGCAGGGTGTCATATAGTGTTGCCACTTTTGGGTCCATCAAATGTCCGAGATATGTTTGGGGATTTTGCCGACTATTATGTCGATCCACTCAATCCTACATATGGCATAACCGAGTCAAGAAATCAATATATAGCATTGCGAGTGTTTAAGACCATCAACGAATCGCCAG
>JAOZMC010000013.1:0-8777 GCA_029934475.1 Arcobacteraceae bacterium | reverse complement strand
AAAAGGATAAAAAATGAAATTATTTCAAACAATAGCAAAAGTCGCTACTGTGGTAGCTATACTTTCACATACAGTTATGCATGCAGACAACACAAATACAGTCAAAAAGCAGTTTTTGCAAACTTTTGACAGCACTATCACATTGTTAAACGACAAAGTGCTGTCTACAGATCAAAAACACAGCAAGATAGTAAAAACATCAGAATCTATGTTTGATTTTGAACTTATGGCGAAACTTAGCTTAGGCAAAAACTGGCGAAAACTCAACAAAGCCCAACAAGCTGAATTTGTAGAGCTTTACAAAACAAAGATGCAAAACTCATATGCTAGCAAGATAGACAACTTTACAAACTCAAAAATCAAAATAAAGTTTACAAAGCAACTCAAGTCAAACAGAGTGGTGATATATTCAGCCATAGAAGACAACAAAAAGAACTCTTTTGATGTTGACTTTAAGTTTCACAAGCCAAAAGTGTCAGACAAAAACAAAAAACCATGGCTAGTATATGATGTGCTTATCAAAGGTGTGAGCATCATCAAATCCGACAGAGCCCAGTTTGGAGCTATACTCAACAGAGGTGCGGTCGATAACCTCATGGACAAAATGAGAGAACAATAGTCCTATATGTTTGCGATATTTTGCGACAAAATTTTGTTTAGGTATGTTAAAGCTATATTGCTCGTAGTATCTATCGTGATGGTCTTGTTTGGTTATCATGCTACAAATTTACAGATAGATGCTAGTGCAGACTCACTACTACTAGAGGACGATGTAGACCTAGCTCTGACAAAAGAGGTGCAAAAAAGATACGTAAATCCATCTATACTGGTGGTAACTTTCAAGCCAAATACAGATCTGCTGTCAGACAAAAGTTTGCAAGTTATCCAAGAGATAAGCGACAAGCTCAAAGCAGTGCAGGCAGTATCATCTATAACATCTATACTAAATGTCCCGCTTTTGCAGTCTCCTGTCAAACCTATCAAAGAGCTAGTAGACGATATACCCACTTTGCAAACACACAAAGTAGACAAAAAGTTGGTCAAAAAAGAGTTTCTAAACTCCGTGCTGTATTCCAAAGCTTTAGTCAGTGAGGATTTTAGCACCACGGCTATAGTTGTAAACTTGAAACCTACCAAGCCATATATAGCCAGTGACGGCATGACGAAAAAAGAGTATCTCAACAACCAAAAAGATAAAAACCATGAAAATATATCTGCCATACGAGATGTGCTGAAGTCGTTTGAAAAAAGTGGAGAGATACGACTAGGTGGGGTCAATATGATAGCCGATGACTTAGTGACTTTTGTCAAAAACGACTTGGAGATATTTGGAGTGCTTATAGTTGTGCTTTTGATAGCGGTGTTATATATACTATTTCGACAGCTTCGATGGGTTGTGTTGCCACTGTTTATCAGCTTTGTATCTATCGTCTTGACCTCTGGAACTTTAGCTATGATGGGATTGGATATCACAGTAGTATCGTCTAACTTTATATCGCTACAACTTATCATGAATATATCTCTCATAGTTCATCTTATAGTTAAATACAATGAACTACTAGAGATATCACCAGAAGAATCAAACCAAATCTTGCTTTACAATACGATAAAAACAATGGCAAAACCTTCGTTTTTTGTCGTCATTACCACTGTAGCTGGGTTTACATCGCTTCTGTTTAGTGGTATTGTGCCTATAGAAAACTTCGGTCTCATCATGAGTATAGGTATCGTCTATTCTTTGGTGGCTACATTTGTGTTGTTTCCTACTATTTTGTCACTATTGAAAAAACAAAATATTGGCAATATCAAAAAACAGACATTTACCACCACTATAGCAATATTTGTAGAAACTTATAAAAGTTTAATAATAGTTTTGTCTGTGTTGTTTGTGCTTTTTTCTATCACAGGAGCTAGACTGATCATAGTAGAAAATAGTTTTATAGACTATTTCAAAAAGGACACAGCCATATACAAGGGTATGAAAACTATAGACCAAAAGCTAGGCGGGACTACACCTTTGGATATTATCATCACATTTAAAGATACAGTAGCAGAATATACAACAACGACAGACGAACCTATAGTAGAGGGCTTTGACGATGAGTTTGCTGATGATACCAATACAGCACAAAGCATAGAGGACTACTGGTTTACTGAAGATAAACTACAGACTGTCCAAAAGGTGCATGAATATCTGGAGAGTTTGGAGGATATAGGCAAGGTAAATTCACTTCACACAGTAGCCACTATAGGCAAGCTACTCAATGACGACAAACCGCTAGATAGTTTGCTGTTTGCTTTGTTGTACAAAGAGCTACCGCCCAAACACAAAGATATATTGCTAAACCCATATGTAGATATAGAAAAAAACAGTCTAAGAGTGTCTGCTAGAGTTTTGGACTCAAATCCAAACTTACGGCGAGATGAGTTGCTAAAGCAAATAGACAAAGAGCTAAGCCATATTATAGACCCCAAATTTGAAAGCTACAAGATCACCAATCTTTTGGTTATATACAACAATATGCTCCAGTCGCTTTTTGACTCACAGATCAAAACTATAGGTGTGGTTATCCTCATATTGTTTGTTATGTTTTTGATACTGTTTCGGTCGTTGAAGTTATCACTCGTAGCTATCGTAGCAAACACCGCTCCAGTAGGAGTGATATTTGGATTTTTGGGTTGGTTTGCCATACCACTTGATATGATGACTATAACTATAGCCGCCATAAGTATAGGTATAGCTGTAGACAACACCATACATTATATACATAGATTTAAAGTAGAGTATAGTTTATGCGGCGACTACACAAAAGCTATGCGAAACTCTCACAAAAGTATAGGCAAGGCGATGTCCTATACCTCTGTCATCATCACAGTTGGGTTTGCCGTGTTGGTGATGTCAAACTTTGTGCCTACTATATATTTTGGTATCTTGACTATAGTCGCTATGGTTATGGCTATATTGTCCGATCTGTTTTTGTTGCCTGTGATGTTGCTATTGTTTAAACCACTCAAGACCCACAGATGAAAAAGTTTTTTCTAGGTTATGTGCCGTATTACAAAAACTACAAACTCAAATTTACTTTCGCATTTATAGGTATATTGCTAGTATCTGGAGGCACAAGTGGCACAGCATATATCATGAAGCCACTGCTTGACGATATATTTATAAACAAAGATGAGGCTATGCTGACTATATTGCCACTTTTTATCATAGCGGTATATATGGCAAAGGGTTTCGGCAGATTTATACAGGTGTATTTCATATCATATATAGGTCAGGACATCATACGACTAGTTCGAGACAAGTTATATGCCCACTTGCTAGGACTTGATATGGCATTTTTCAACCGCAAACATAGTGGCGAGCTTATCAGCAAAATCACAAACGACATAAACCGTATCCAAACAGCAGTTTCTACCAAGATAGCTACGATATTGCAGGAGATTATCACGATAATAGCACTCATAGGCATGACAATATATCTAAACCCAATGCTAGCATTTTATGGTCTAGTTGTGTTGCCTTTGGTCATATTTCCGCTACGAAAACTAGCCAAAAAGATGAAAAAGATATCATTTCGCTCTCAAGAAAAAAACAGCGACATCACAGCGCACTTGAGCGAATCGTTTAACAATATAGAGCTTATAAAAGCATCAAACACAGAACACACAGAAGGTTTGCGCTTTTTCAAACACAACAAATTGTTTTTTGACCTAAATATGAAAGCAGTCAAGACAAACGAGTTGGTCTCACCGCTTATGGAGATAGCAGGTTCCATAGCTATAGCCACGGTCATCATCGTAGGTGGCGGGCTTGTCATAGATGACCAGATGACTGCTGGGTCGTTTTTTTCCTTTGTGACAGCTTTGTTTATGCTATACACTCCTATAAAACGCCTATCATCGGTATACAACAGTCTCCAAGATGCCATAGCAGCACAACAAAGAGTAGATGAGTTATTTGCAAAAAAGCCCACTATCATATCTGGAGTCCAAAAGATGAGCGACAATATATCAAATATAAAGTTCACAGATGTCTGCTTGTCTTTTGGCGACACAAAAGCACTAGAGGATATAAACCTAGAGATAAAAAAAGGCGAAAAACTAGCTCTAGTAGGAGATAGTGGCGGAGGCAAAAGCTCACTGGTCAATCTAATAATGCGATTTTATGACAACCAAACAGGTAGCATTACTATAGACGGCATAGATATCAAAGACTACTCACTCAAATGCTTGCGAAAAAACATAGCCATAATCACACAGAGAGTATATATATTTAATGACACCATAGAAGCAAATATCTGCTACGGTCAGCCATATGACAAAGAGAATATAATATCCGCACTCAAGTCCGCCTATGCCTATGAGTTTGTCATGGAGCTAAAACATGGCACACAGACTATACTCCAAGAACAAGGCACAAACCTAAGCGGAGGACAGAGACAACGCATAGCCATAGCTAGAGCATTGTATCGTCAACCACAGATTATCATATTTGACGAAGCTACATCGGCACTGGACAACACCAGCGAACAAAAGATCACAAAAGTCCTACAAGAGTTATCTGTAGACAAGATAGTCATCATCATAGCTCATAGACTTAGCACCATCAAAAAGGCGAAAAAGCTAGCCCTGTTTCAAAACGGCAACATAATCTGCTACGGCGACCAAGAGTATATGGCGACAAAATGCCAAGCATACAAAAAGCTTAAAAATATTGTATGACATATCACAACAAAAGGAGAAAATATGAAAAGTCCAGGATTTTTTGAGAAGATTGAGAGTATCAAGCTGACAGATGAGCTGTCGGAGCTACTAGGCACATTTACAGATGGTTTGGTGGAGTTTAGCTATGAAGATGTAGCGAAACTTAGCGGACATAGCTGTCCAACTGTAGCTGGAGCATACTTGATGGCTAGAGAGGGTCTCAAGGTATTGTGCGGTGAGGAGCTACCACTTCGTGGCGAGATAGAGGTACAGTTTAGAGATGATTATCAAAACGGCACCACAGGAGTAGTAGCAAATGTGCTGTCATATATCACAGGAGCTACAGATGGTTATGGGTTCAAAGGAATTGGCGGCAAATATGCTAGGCATTCGCTTTTGAGTTTCTCTCAAGATATAGCAAGTGAGATTTGTCTCAAAACAAAAGGCAAGAGTGTCTGTGTATCATATGACCCATCCTCTATACCCCCATCTAGCGATATGGGAGTATATATGCAAAAGTGCCTTCAGGGTATAGCGACAGATGATGAGCGAAAAACTTTTCACAGTATGTGGCAACAAAGAGTCCAAAATATATTGCTAAACTACAAAGAGGTTTTGACTATAAGATGACACAAGAGAAGTATCAAGCGGAGTTTTGGACACTTAAAAGATTTTTTGAGAAGTTTTGTAGTGACAAACACAAGCACCAAAAAGATATAACCAAAAACTTAAACTACAAAGGATCTAAATATACTTTGAGTTTGAGCTTGTGTGAAGATTGTGAAAAGCTTATAGACTATAGTCTGGGTAGATTAAATCAGTGTCCGCATGAAACCAAACCACGATGTAGAGCTTGTCATGAGCCTTGTTATAGATCTGACCAGTGGAAAAAGGTAGCGAAACTTATGCGATATAGCGGTATAAGACTTGGGCTTGTGAAGCTCAAAAACAGGCTTACAGGTATATTAAAATAAAAAAAATAGTTTTATCCAAAGTATTTCATCTTTTTTTGATATAAATTGTTTAATTTAAGACAAAAAAGATAAAATAGGATAAATGGGGTCTTAGCTCAGTTGGGAGAGCGCTTCGCTGGCAGTGAAGAGGTCGTCGGTTCGATCCCGATAGACTCCACCATATATATCATATTTTGCTATACTCCCAGACACCACTTACGACATCAAATCCAGCTTCCTGCTGCCCTACTTTTTGAAGTTTGGTTCCAAAAACGGCACTATCTGTTTCTTTCTACTCAAGCACCCATCTAGCCAAAACTCACCATCCACGACTTTGATATCCCATGACTTTTCTATAATATCCTTGCTATCTGTAGCTACTAGCACCACCGAACCCATAGCTGTGATGTCTGTCAGTATTAGCAGACAAGTATCAAAATTTTCAGCCGTCTTGTGTTTTTGCAAAGCAGTTTTCAAGTTCTCTTTGATCTTTTTAAATATCTTTATATCTATCACCTCAAGATGTCCTATGCCTACTTTGGCACCATACATATCAAACAGCTTGAAGTCACGCACTATTAGCTCATGTGCAGTTGCTCCTTTGATATCTGACTTCTTTTTAAACATTTTCAAACCTAGCTTTTTTAGCTTGTTTATATCTGCTAGTTTCGCTAACTTTTTACATGCTTTGGTGTCGGCTTTGGTGCTAGTGGGTGAGCGAAATATCACCGTATCGCTCAATATCGCACAACACATAGCTCCTGCTAGATTTGCCGGTATGACTACTTTGTAGTAGTCAAACATCTCTTTGATGATAGTGTTTGAGCACCCAACTGCTCGTATCCATATATCTATAGGACTTGAAGTTTGGATACCTCCCATCTTGTGGTGGTCTGCTATGCCTACTATGTTTGCAAGTTTGAGGTCGTCTGCTCCCTCTTCGTAGTTGTTGAAGTCCACTAGATATGTATCACACTGGGCGAAACTATCTTTAAACACTGGTTCATCTAGTTTAAACCTATCTAGTATAAACCGCGACTCTGTGTTAACTTCGCCAGTCCTGACTGCCTGTGATTTTATGCCTATTTGGTTAAACAGATAACTTAACGCTATCGCTCCTACTATGCTGTCGCTGTCTGGGGTTTTGTGTCCGCAAATATATCTCATATCGTATCCTTTTTTGATATTATAGCAAAAAAAGATAAAACTTGGAAACTTTCAAGATATTATGATATTATTCTCCCATGGATGAATACGAATACACAGAGCTTCTAAAGGAGCTTACCAACAAGTTATCAAATATCAAGTCGATATTGAAGCCAGATGAAGTAGCCTCACAGCTAGAGGATATCAAAGCAGTGGAGCAGGACCCAGGGTTTTGGAGCGATCAAGATAGAGCCAAAAAGGTATCTAAAAGCAAAAATGCCTTACTAAACAAACTCAAGCGATTTGATACCACTTCTACTATACTAAACGATGCCATAGAGCTGTTTGATATGGCAAAAGAGGAGTCAGACGACGAGACTTTGACTATGCTATATGCTGAAGCTGGTGAGTTAAAAAAGGCGGTACAAGGGACAGAGATAGAAGTGATGTTAAGTGCCGATGAGGATCAACTAGATGCCATAGTCTCTATACGCCCAGGAGCTGGTGGCACGGAGTCTTGTGACTGGGCAAATATGTTGTATCGTATGTATCTACGATGGGCAGACAACCGTGGGTTTGGTGTGGAGTTGCTAGACTTTCAGCCAGGCGATGAAACAGGGATCAAAGATGTGAGCTTTGTGATAAGTGGGCTAAATGCTTATGGTTATATGAAGGTAGAAAACGGTATCCATAGATTGGTGCGGATAAGTCCATTTGACTCAAATGCCAAACGACACACCTCGTTTAGTTCAGTCATGGTATCACCACAGATAGATGACGATATAGATATAGTTATAGAGGACAAAGATATCAGGGTAGATACCTACAGAGCCAGTGGAGCTGGAGGACAACATGTCAACAAGACAGAGTCAGCAGTGAGACTCACACATATAGCTACAGGTGTAGTCGTCCAGTGTCAAAATGGCAGAAGCCAACACAAAAACAAAGCCAGTGCTATGAATATGCTCAAGTCTAGGTTATATGAGCTTGAGTTAGAGAAACAAAAAGCCCTCAAAGACGGCACACCCAAAAGCGAGATAGGTTGGGGTCATCAGATACGGTCCTATGTCATGCAACCATACCAACAGATCAAAGACAACAGATCCAACATAGGATACTCAAACATAGATGCCATACTAGACGGAGAGCTAGACAAGCTTATGGAAGATGTGTTGATAGTCCTAAACACTTGATAGATAGATGCAAGGCTATATCCTAAACTACCACAAAGTAGCAGACGAGGACTTGATAGTCACGATATTGGGTCGTGACAAGATATACACTGGCTATAGATTTTATGGAGTGCGACACAGCACTATAAACATAGGCAAAAAGATAGACTTCGAACTACAAAGCAACTACAAAAGCAGCATAGACAGACTCAAAGATGTTATAGATATAGGGTTTAGCTGGTTTGACGATAGCTCAAAGGTGTATTGCTGGCAAAACTTTATCAAACTTTTTTATGCTCATTTTTACGATGTGGAGAGTATAGATGGATTTTATAGCAGTTTGTTAGATGAGTGTGTAGTCAAGATAACTAGACAAAATCCCAAACGAGCTATTTTAGAGACATATATCAAGCTACTACAACACGAGGGCAGAATCTCATTTGACGATGAGTGTTTGCTGTGCGGCTTGGCTATGACAGACGATATATCATTAGTTCGTGGATTTAAACAAACTCACGAAAGCTGTAGCTACGAAAAAAGCATAGATAGAGATGCCGTGCGAGAGCTACTAGAAAACTCAAGCACGATAATGCTAAGCGATAAGCAATGCGATAGACTGTGGCAGGTTCTTATGCAGGGACTTTAGATGGTTAAATCCCCCAAATGAAATACTCCCGACCCAAGAGCGTGGTGTATCTTTTTGCTATAAGTCTAACTTTATGTCACCTCTAAAAACCTCTGAGCTATAGAGACTGTGAAATAACTACTTTTTCTGAAAATATTACTCTTTTGTAGA
>JAOZMC010000012.1 GCA_029934475.1 Arcobacteraceae bacterium | reverse complement strand
ACAGAGAAAACCAAAGATGGTGTATATATAGGTGGAAACTTAGCCTATGTGATGTTGGGAGATAGAACTTTTGAGTTTGATATGGCGTGGGGCGGTGCACCTATGCATGTAAAAAATATAACTAAGTCAAAAAGTGCTTTGGGTGTTTCTGCTCTCGTAGGCTTCAAAAAACAAGATATAGGTATGAAGTTTGAGGCAGAGTATCTCACACACAAAAACGACAAAGATAGCACCAAACAGGAACTTACCGGAGCTATCAATCAAACAATGGATATAGATGTAGAAGATGGCGAATATTCAAAAATGACAACGATATTTTTGAGTGCGTATAAGCTCATAAAGATAGACAAGCAAATGTCTGGTGTAGTAGGTGGCGGACTGGGTAGCACCAAATACGAAGATGAAGACGAACTAGACGAAAAGGCTACTAGCTTTCATATAAGCGGAGGAGTAGAAAAACAACTCAACAAAAACTTGACTATAGTAGGTATGATAAGATTTATCAAATACGGAGACTTCACTGTCACAGATGATGATGGTGATGACTTTGAGTTTAGTTATGACTTGACTACAGCTTTGCAGGCAGGTATCCGATACCAGTTTTAACCAAAATATAGTCAAATATGACAAATATAAATAAACTTCTCATAGCTGTGTCGGTCATAGCTACAAATATGGTAGCTATAGAGTCGCTGTCTGTAGATGATGTCAGATTTGACGATGGCAGACAGCAGGAGTCTTTGACTATAGATGAAAAGGTGGATTTTGGACGAAACAAAGAGAGACAAACCTCTACATACCTAGAAAAGGTGATCTCAGGAGAGATAGGAGCGATATACTCTACAAACTCAAACACCAAAAAAACATCAGTCGCCATGGTGCTACGATATGAAGATCTGTTTTATGAGTTTATACGGCTCAAACTAGAATACAGATATACTCACTTGAACTTTGAAAAAAAGCTAGTGCGAAGAGACAATGCTCCAGCAAACTTGCCATCTAGCAAAACAGTGAAAGAAACTCACTCATCTAGCGACTTGAGAGAAGCATATATCAACTTAGATATGGGAAAATATGCCGATATTAGTATAGGTCGGCAGGTCATAGTGTGGGGGCAGTTTGAGCTTCTCTCACCTATGGATATGCTGTTGCCTACTGACTATTCGGCTAGGACAGTCGGTCTGCTAAAGGCACAAAACAGACTGCCACAAGATAGTGTGGTGCTAAACTTATATCCTACATCAAAGATAAAGTTATCTACATACTATTTTCCACAAATTACAAGAGACCCACTACTACAAGAGCTATTTGACAGGGATGTTATATATACCAATGATGGACGACAAGAGATAGACCAGCCAGACAAAGATGATGAACCACAAAAAGCCATAAAGGCCACATACTTTGGCGACAGCTTCACATTTGGGGTGCTGTATTATGATGGTTGGGAAGATGGCTACACGGAGCTGGAGTATTTGGTATTGAAAGATAGAGAGCGACCTGACCAAGATTTAGACTATGATGAACGCTATATAGTGAGAAAAGTCAAGGCGACTGGCTTTGAGCTAGCAATCCCCAAAAACAGATGGACTTGGAAGATAGAAGCAACACAACAAAAAGACACTATAGAGTTTGATCCTATGGACTTAAATAATTATGACATAGCTACAGGTGAGAGACGAGATTTTCTACACTGGATAGTCAACGAAAACGGAGGCAGAAATTTTGTGCCAGTGTGGCGAAACTGGATGGCAATAGGTTTTGACTACAACAGCAAAAAGTGGCAAACCAATTTTATAGTTTTGAATGTAGGCGAAGATATAATAGGTAGCGAAAACAAAAGAAGAATGAAACAAAACTTTGCTTTGACGAACGAAGATGAAGATATTAGCTACAATGATGTTTATAGAGAACCAGTCAAATACCAGCTGCCAGCCATACATACAGCAAGATATTTTGACAAAGACAAAAATACAGCTCTAGGTGCGGGCTTGGGTATAGTGGGAGAAGGATATAAATTTTTCACATATTTCACAAGCACCATAGGCGATAGCTTTTCATATGGAGTATCTTTGGAGGCATTGGATGTAGAGACAGATAGAAAGCTAGCAGATGATGAATATGATGTGGAAGTGTTTCAACAACTCACTAGAGTATTTGGAGTGTATAAGTTTTAGCAAGCAAATGGCACCTCTATAGTTAGATTAAGTTTCATAAGATACAATACCAAAAAAACACAAAAGGAGACAATATGACTATGACAGGCTCACAGATGGTCACCAAGGCATTGGCTTTGGAGGGTGTGGAAGTGGTGTTTGGCTTCCCTGGAGGTGCTATCATGAATGTATACGATGAGATATACAAGCAGGATGATTTTCAACATATACTGACCAAACACGAACAAGGTGCCGTCCATGCGGCAGATGCATATGCTAGAAGTAGTGGCAAAGTAGGCGTGGCTATAGTCACTTCTGGTCCCGGATTTACAAATGCCGTGACAGGTTTGGCTACAGCATACACAGATAGCATACCTATGGTAGTTATCAGCGGTCAAGTGCCGACTATAGTCATAGGCACAGATGCTTTTCAAGAGATAGATGCAGTGGGTATCAGTAGGTCATGCACCAAACACAACTTTTTAGTAAACGATATCAACGATTTAAATAGAGTTTTGAAAATATCTTTTCATATAGCAAGAACTGGCAGACCCGGACCAGTGCTGATAGATCTACCCAAAGATGTATCAGCTATGAGCGCACCGTTTAACTACAAACAAGATTTCCCACTGCCTACATATAAGCCAACTACCAAAGGCAACACAAGACAGATCAAAAGTGCCATGAGCCATATAGCTAAGTCCAAACGACCTGTAGTATATATAGGTGGTGGAGTGGTGCTAAGCGACTGCTACAAAGATGTGCGACAGTTTGTGCGACAGACAAATATACCTGTAGTAGAGACTATCATGGCTAGAGGTGTGATGCCACACGATGACAAACTTCTGTTTGGTATGCTAGGTATGCACGGCGAATATGCGGCAAATATGGCTATGAGCGAGACCGATATGATAGTGTGTCTAGGTGCCAGGTTTGACGACAGAGTTACAGGCAGGCTTGATCTGTTTGCCAAAAATGCTCATGTGGTGCATATAGATATAGACCCAGCAACTATAGGCAAGATAGTCAAGCCAAACTATCCTATCGTAGGTGATCTAAAGATAGTCATGAGACAGATACTAGATATAGTCGGTGATTATAAGTTCAACGACTATACTAGTTGGATAGATAAACTTCACAGCTATAGAGCAAAAGAGCCGTTGCGATATATGGACAGTGATGATCTTATCAAGCCACAGTGGGTCATAGAACAGACAGGCAAAAAGCTAGGAGACCGCGCTTTGATATCTACAGATGTAGGTCAGCACCAGATGTGGGCGGCACAGTTTTATCCATTTTCCTATCCGCGACAGTTTATGACTAGTGGTGGGCTAGGAACTATGGGCGTGGGACTACCATATGCTATGGGAGTTAAGCGAGCCAATATGGATAAAATATCGGTAAATTTCTCTGGTGATGGTAGTATCATGATGAATATCCAAGAGCTACTGACATGCTCACAATACGACCTGCCTATCATAAATATAGTTTTAAACAACAGCCGACTAGGTATGGTGCGACAGTGGCAGACATTTTTTTATGATAGACGATATGCCGAGACGGTGATAGAGTATCAAGCGGATTTTGTGCTACTAGCACAAAGCATGGGCGGTGTAGGATATAGAGTTACTACCAAACAGCAGTTTGATGAAGCACTTAGCGATGCTATAAAGTCAGGTAAACCAGCTATCATAGATGTAGTGGTATGCAAAGATGAAAATGTTCTACCTATGGTGCCAAACGGTCATTCGCTAGATGAGATGATACTTTTAAAAGGAGATAAACATGAGTAGTTTTACAGATTTTTATAATAGCGTTGACAAAAGAGAAGTGCTATCGATAATAGTAGTCAATCGCGACTCTGTGTTGAGTCGCATAGTGGATCTGTTTTCGGCTCGTGGATACAACATAGACAGCTTGACGGTGGCTCCTATCTTGGAGAGTGAGTATTCTAGAGTGACTATAGTTACCAACGGCAAGAGTAGGACGATAGACCAGATAGTCAAACAGCTCAACAAACTCGTGCCGGTCAAGACAGTAACAGAACACAAAAACGCTATAGAAAAAGACACGGTGCTTATCAAGATACCGCTTGATAAAAACCTAAGTGATATAGATGTGTTATCGAGAGCTTATCATGGTAGTATATTGCATGCGACCGATGATGCCGTGGTAGTCAGTGCGACAGATGAACCACACAGGATCATGAGTTTTATCAAAATTATGCAAAAATACAATCCACTAGAGATAGTGCGAAGCGGTGTGGTAGCTATGGAGAGATGATAGCTACTAGATTTGCCCCAAGTCCTACAGGATACCTACATATAGGCGGTTTGAGAACTGCTTTATATAGCTACTTGTGGGCTAGGAAAAACGGCGGAGAGTTTCGCCTAAGGATAGAAGACACAGACCAAAAACGACACAACGAGACGGCACTAGAGGCTATATTTGATGCCTTTAGTTGGGTAGGTTTGCAGTATGATGGCGAAGTTGTATTTCAAAGTGGCAGAGCCGATATTTACCAAAAATATATAGATCAGCTACTAGATAGCGGCAAAGCATACTACTGCTACAAAACCAAAGAGCAGTTAGCCCACGATAGAGAACAAGCACGACAACGCAAACAAACTTTTCGTTATGATGAGACATGGAGACCACAGCTAGGCAAAGTCCTGCCACCTATTCCAAAAGATATCAAGCCAGTAGTTCGTATAAAAGCACCAAAAACAGGGCAAATAGTCGTGCATGATGTAGTCAAAGGAGATGTGAGTTTCCAAGCTGGCGAAGTAGATGACTTTATCATAGCTAGAGACAGTGGCGAGGCTACATACAATTTTGTCGTAGCTATAGACGATGCTACTATGGGCATAAGCGATGTGATACGAGGAGACGATCACTTGAGCAACACACCCAAGCAGATCGTCATATATGAAGCGATGGGCTTTGATATACCTAAGTTTGCTCATATACCTATGATACACAACAAAAACGGCAAAAAGTTATCAAAAAGAGACGGTGCCGTAGATGTGATGGACTACAAGAGACAGGGGATATTGCCAGAAGCACTGCTAAACTTTTTGGTTCGGTTGGGCTGGTCTCATGGCGACCAAGAGATATTTACGATAGATGAGATGATAGAGTTGTTTGACCCAAAAAATATAAACAGCTCTAGCTCATCGTTCAACGAAGAGAAGTTGCTTTGGCTAAACTCACACTATATCAAGCACAGCGACACAGATAGGCTAGTAGATGAACTAAAAAGTTTAGGCACAAATATAGAAAACTTCAAAAACAAAACAGCCCTCATAGACCTATGCAAACAAAGAGCAAGCACCACGACACAACTGCGACAATCAGTCAAAGATATATTAAATAGCCCAAAAGAGTACGAACCAAAAGGGGTCAAAAAGTTTATAAAAGATAGCACAGCAGATATGTTAAAGAGTTTTGTGCAACTGCTAAAGGATCACAAAGAGAGTATAAACACAGCACAAGATATAGAAGCTATCACGAAGCCATTTATTGTAGAAAATGACCTAAAATTTCCACAAATCTTTCAGCCTATTCGCCTGGCATTGACTGGCAAGACTACAGCTCCGGCGGTATATGATATGATATATATATTGGGTGTAGATGAAACTATAGACAGGATACAAAAAGCAGTAGCCCACAATTTTGAAGCTTAAAACAGTTTTCGTAGGTAAAATTAAGTTATATATGATAAAATATCAAAATTGACAACACAAGGAGCTAAAATATGAGTTTGACTTTAAATGACTACTTAGTGATAAGCACTATTATATTTATCATAGGTATGATAGGAGTGATAAGGCGAAAAAACCTCATCATGCTGTTTTTTGCCACAGAGATTATGCTAAATGCAGTAAATATAGGGCTAGTTGCTATATCCAAATTTCACGGCGACTTGACAGGGCAGATGTTTGCGTTTTTTATCATAGCTATCGCTGCTAGTGAAGTGGCAGTAGGTCTGGGACTACTGATACTATGGCACAAACGAAACAACACTATTAACTTAGATAGCCTACAAAGTATGAAAGGATAATCATGGAAAAATACCTATACATAGCACTTTTTGCTCCTCTTGTAGGCTCGCTGTTTGCTGGTGCTTTTGGCAATAGCAAAAAAACTTTACTTACAGGTGTAGTCACATCTGTGTTGTTGGGTGTATCTATGATAGCATCGTTGATACTTATGTTTTATATATTTAACACTAGCGACATAGTCCATGTGAAGCTGATGGACTGGATAGTCATAGGCAATCTTAACATACCGTTTGGATTTGTAGTTGATCATGTCAGTGTCGTCATGATGGTGGTAGTGACTATCGTATCAACTATGGTGCATATACACTCTATAGGATATATGGATCATGACAAAAGTTTCAACCGATTTTTCTCATATCTTAGTGCTTTTGTGTTTTCTATGATGATATTGGTCATGTCAGACAACTTCGCTGGACTATTTATAGGCTGGGAGGGCGTGGGACTTTGCTCTTGGCTTCTCATAGGATTTTGGTATCACAAGCGGGATATTGTAAAAACTAACGATATATACAACTCTCCATACTCAACTTTATCGCCACACTCTTCTATATCGCCATCATATGCGGCAAACGAAGCATTTATCATGAACCGTGTAGCAGATCTAGGTATGCTAGTAGGTATATTTCTCATATATTGGAACATAGGCAGTTTGCAATACGACATAGTGTTTGACAAGATATCACAGCTAGATAGTTTAACAGTGGTGCTGATAGCATCTACACTTTTTATAGGAGCTATGGGTAAGTCGGCACAGTTTCCGTTTAACACATGGCTAGCAAATGCTATGGAAGGACCTACACCTGTATCGGCACTCATACATGCGGCGACTATGGTCACCGCTGGTGTATATCTAGTAGTCAGAGCAAACGAGATATTTACTGTAGTGCCTGAAGTGGGATATGTAATAGCTAGCTTGGGTGCTTTTGTAGCATTTGGTGCGGCGACTATGGCACTCGTGGCTACCAATATGAAGAAAATCATAGCATACTCTACATTGTCACAGCTAGGATATATGTTTGTAGCAGCTGGTTTGGGAGCGTATTGGGTGGCACTGTTTCATCTAGCTACACATGCCTTTTTCAAGTCGGTGCTGTTTTTGGGTGCGGGCAATGTCATGCATGCTACCAACGACGAGATAAATATCAAAAAACTAGGCGGACTATACAAACATATGAAATGGACGGCTACTATCATGATCATAGCTTCAGTAGCTCTAGCAGGTATATATCCGTTTGCAGGGTTTTTCTCAAAAGACTTGATACTTGAAGTGGCATTTGGCACACATAGTTATGTGCTATGGACGGTGCTATGGATCACGGCTGGGCTTACTGCATTTTATAGCTTTAGGCTGATCATGTATCTGTTTTTTGGAGAAGAAAACTACGACAAAGAAGAGGTTCATCCACACGAGACATATCCGTTTGTGATAGCATCTATGGTGCCTTTGGCTATACTAGCTATGGTATCTGGATTTTTCAAAGATAGTTATGTAGCTATGGTTACCAACACTTTGCCGGCACTAGATATACATGCATCACCTATGACTATAAATATTCTCATAGCAGTGACATCATTTGTAGCATTGAGCGGTATAGGGGTCGCTGTGTTTGTGTTTGTCAAGCGAGGCAAATATTTTAGCGATAAGTTCCAAGATAGATTTTGTTATAAAACTTTAGCCAACCAATACTATATGCCACATATCATAGACCGATTTATCCTGCAGCCATACCTTAGAGCTTCTAGGTTTTGTTTTCACATGATAGATATGAAAGTCATAGATGCTATAGTAGATACGATAGCTACGACTATATACAAAGGTGGCGAAAGCTCCAGAGTCATGCACTCATCCAACCTATCCACAACATTGAAGTGGATGGTGTTTGGTTTAGTGATATTTTTGTCGTTTGTAGTTATCTATTTAAATTTTTTGGAAAAGGGGTAAAAGATGGAACATATACTTACAATACTTATATTTTTTCCAGCGGTGGCTGCTATTATGGGGTTTGTAGTAGATAAAAACTCTATACGAGCCTATGGTATCATGGTAGTGGTGGTGGAGTTTTTGCTATCGGTCTATATGTGGAGCATGTTTGACATCACAGATGCCGGCATGCAGTTTACTATGTTTGTGCCTATCATATCACAGCTAGGCATAAGCTACAACATAGGCATAGATGGTATATCGTTGTTTCTAGTCATCATGACTACATTTATGACGATGATATCTCTCATAGGATTGAGCGAAAAGCGAGATCTCAAAAACCTTGTGCTAACCGTGCTATTTTTAGAGATGACTATGATAGGTGTATTTCTATCGCTAGATGCAATACTCTTTTATGTGTTTTGGGAGCTCTCGCTCGTGCCTATGCTATATATCATAGGTGCATGGGGCGGCAAACTTCGTATATATGCTTCTATTAAGTTTTTTCTTTATACCTTTGCTGGTTCATTGCTTATGCTAGTAGGTATGCTGTTTATGGCATATATCTACTATCAATACACAGGGACATGGAGCTTCAATATACTTGACTGGAATATGCATGTGCCATACGATATGCAGCTTTGGCTGTTTTTGGCTTTTTTTGCTGGATTTGCTATCAAAGTGCCTATGGTGCCGTTTCATACTTGGCTACCATATGCACACGGACAAGCACCGACTATAGGCTCTGCTATACTAGCTGCCGTGCTTCTCAAGATGGGCACATATGGTTTCGTGAGATTTTCGTTGCCGTTGTTTCCAGATGCAGCAGTGGCATTTATGATACCTATGGCTATACTAGCTATAGTGGCTATAGTATATACCGCCATGGTAGCATATGCTCAAGAGGATATCAAACAGGTCATAGCATACTCCTCTGTATCACATATGGGAGTTATCATACTGGGTATATTTGCTATGAACACAGAGGGTATCGGTGGGGCATTGTTTCTCATGATATCACATGGTGTAGTATCGGGGGCATTGTTTATGCTAGTTGGTATGCTGTATGAAAGGCGAGGCACAAAGATGATGAGCGAATTTGGCGGACTAGCAAACTCTATGCCTGTATTTGCTGTGATATTTGCTGTCATGCTTATGGCATCTGTAGGACTTCCACTGACTATCGGTTTCGTAGGCGAATTTCTATCGTTGCTTGGATTTTTTGTAGTCAGTCCTACTATCACAGTCATAGCTGGACTTACTATCATACTTGGAGCTATATATATGTTGGTTTTATACAAAAAGACATTTTTTGGGGCATTGACAAATCCGCTAAATCAAAAGCTACAAGATATCAAAGGTAGAGAGCTGTTTGCTCTCGTGCCACTGGTGTTTGTGGTGATATATCTAGGTATATATCCCAAACCTATACTGCAGCCAGTAAACAACTCGGTCAATCAATTGGTTCAAGAGATGTATATAAAAGCTGTAGAGCCTACGACCAAGGCAAAGATAGCAAACTTCAATACAATAGGGGAGAAAAGACCATGACACCTATATCTATATCACTCGCAGAGTTAAACATACCGACCATCATGCCTATGGTAGTAGCCATATTTGGAGCATTGACTATATTGGTCATAGACCTGTTTACCGACAAACTTCATAAGTCATTTTATATCATGATGACTATACTGTTTTTGCTAATAGACTTAGCAGTTGTGCTGACATATACAGGCAATCCTCGTGGGTTTTTTGACCTCATGTTAGTCGATGGCATATCGCTGTTGTCGCAGATTATTATATTGGTTGGTTCTGGACTGTTTATCATCCTTGCTATGTCTCAGTCGAGATTTCACGAATACAGATACCCTGAATATTTTGCTCTGTTTTTGTTTATGATAGCTGGTTTTCAGTTTATGGTCAGTAGCGATAGCTTGATACTTATATTTGTAGGCCTAGAGACAGCATCTATGGCGGTGTATGTTATCATCGCTATGCATAACCGATCTCAAGCTATAGAGGCGGCGATAAAATACTTCACCATAGGTGCGCTAGCTACGGCATTTTTCGCTTTTGGTTCTATGGTGCTATATGCTACGACTGGCACAGTGGAGCTAGGCAAGATGGCAGAGATATTTGTATCTACTAACTTTGACTCATATCCATACATACTACTAGGAGTGGTGTTTATCACGGCTGCTTTGGGCTTCAAACTATCGCTTGTGCCTTTTCATATATGGGCTCCTGATGTATACGAAGGCTCTAGTGCTGCTCTGGCTGGATTTTTGTCTATCGTGCCAAAGATAGCTGGTTTTGTAGTTGTTTTGCGATTTTTCGAAGTGTTTATACTGGTAGAAAACGAATTTGTATATTATTTGTTATATGCTTTGGTGGTAGTGACTATGACTGTGCCAAATATGATAGCTCTGGTGCAAACTGATATCAAAAGAATGCTCGCATACTCATCTATATCACATGCAGGATTTGCTCTGTCAGCTGTGCTTGTAGGCACGACACAGGCTACCAATGGATTGTTTCTGTATTGGTTTTTGTTTCTTTTTACAAACATAGGAGCATTTGCTATATTGTGGGTGCATAGACGAAAAAGAGACAAAAAGTTTGGAAGTGGCAATCCATATGAGAAGTTTGCAGGACTTGTCAAGACCTCTCCTGTAGCGGCTAGTATCATGGGGCTGTTTATGCTATCACTTGCTGGTGTGCCTCCGTTTAGTCTGTTTTGGGGCAAGATGTATCTCATAGGTGCTACTATAAGTGGCGGTGAGTTAGTGTTGGCTATCATCATGGCGATGAACTCTGCTATCGCTGTCTATTATTATCTCAAACTTATCGTCTATATGTTTCTCAAAGAGAATATAGAAGATGCCGAGATAGTCCTCATGGGCAATGCAAACACTACTTTAAAAGCTGTCATAGGTATATCTGCTATAGTCACGACTATATCTGTGTTGTTTGTTGATCCACTTCTTGAGCTTATCAACTATTATGTCACGACGAGCGGCTTTTGATACAGTTTGTATCTACTAGAGGCGATATAGTCGATGGTCAAAATGAAGTTTGCTTTAGCGAGGCAATACTCAACCCCATGGCAAACTATGGTGGGCTATATGCCCCAACAAGTTTGCCTATGTTGCCTACTGATTTTGCATCAAAGTTCCAAGACAAAAGCTACAAAGAGTTAGCGAAATATATCTTAAATAGTTTTGATATAGATATACATGAGGCAGATATAGATACAGCTTTGAACCTCTATGACAACTTTGACGACCCTGCAAACCCAGTGCCTGTAGTAAAGATAGGCGAGAAACTTTTCGCATGTGAATTGTATAGAGGACCTACTAGAGCATTTAAAGATATGGCTATACAGCCGTTTGGTTCAATATTAGCAGCACTTGTCCAAAAAACAGACCAAAAACAGCTCATATTAGTAGCGACATCTGGCGACACTGGACCCGCTGCACTAGATAGCTTCAAAGAGAAAGCAAACATAAAAGTAGTCTGCCTATATCCACACAAAGGCACTAGCGATGTCCAGCGACTACAGATGACTACACAAGCAGGTAGCAATCTCAAAGTGATAGGGATAAACGGCACATTTGACGATGCTCAAACCGCTCTCAAGCGACTACTAGAGTGTGAGGACTTTAAACAAAAGCTAGACAAAACCGACACAAACTTGACAGCAGCAAACAGTGTAAACTTTGGTAGGATAATATTTCAGATCATCTATCATATACACAGCTATATCCAGCTTGTCAAAGCTAAGCAGATATCACAAGGCGACAAAATAGACCTATGCATACCATCTGGCAACTTTGGCAATGCTCTAGGAGCGTATTATGCCAAAAAGATGGGACTACCCATAGACCATATACTTATAGCATCAAACCAAAACAACATATTGACCCAATTTATAAACGATGGTATATACGATATAAGAGACAGACAAATAGTCAAAACAACCTCTCCAGCTATGGATATACTCAAGTCATCAAATATAGAGAGAGTGATATATGATATGTTTGGTAGTAGTAGGACAAAAGAGCTTATGGAAAATCTAAACACCCACAAGATATTTGAACTTACAAATGACGAAAAACAAAAAATACAAAAAGTTTTCAAAGCAACATATTGCGATGACAATTTTGCCAAAAAAACTATGAAAACCTACTACGAGGACGGCTACTTGATGGACCCACACACGGCGACATGTATCAAGGCAGTCCAGCAGTTCCAAACAGACAAAACCATAGTTATATCTAGCACAGCACAGTGGTCGAAGTTTGCTCCTACGGTGCTAAATGCTATCCAAAATGATGATATACGATACACAGACAAAGAGTCGATAGACATAATATCTACTATCACAAACGAAACAACTACAGAAAATATAAGCAACCTATGGAGAAAAGAGATTTTACACAAAGATATCATAGACCCAGAGGATATAGACAAACATATCATCAAGTTTGTGTGATACGATATGACAAAATATATCGTTGTGCTGCTTTTATCTGTATCATTTATGGCATGTAGCTCTCAAAACAGCTTTGTAAACTATCTGTTTAACTCTACAAAAGATTATCAAAGCCTCATACAAAATACCCAAAAAGCAGATATAAAAGAGAAAAACGACAATATAAAGGCATTTATGATATCTACATATCTAAATCAAACTGCCAAAAAATGGGACGATGGCGTGCTACACTTTGCTATAGGATTTTATATAGTAGATAGCAACGACACAAAAGCATACAGGCTAGATATCAACGGACACAAAGATCTAAACCAAACTGTCCTAGACAAAAACAGCACTGTATATGACACTTTGCCTATCAAAAACAACTGGGCAGACTACTATATGATAGAGGTGGCAAAAGCTGACTTAAATATCACGATAACAGATGATATAAATATAACTTGGACAAAACTAGATGAAAATTTGACAACTTCTATAAAATACGAGCAGTTTTAAAACTATTTAGATACAATGCCAAAACAAACAAACAAAACAAGGAAAATAGATGAGAGATATACGAAACATAGCAGTCATAGCACATGTAGACCACGGCAAGACAACTTTGGTAGATGAGCTACTCAAGCAGTCAGGCACTTTTGGTGAGCGAGAAGAACTAGAAGAGCGGATGATGGATAGCAACGATATAGAAAAGGAGCGAGGCATCACTATACTTGCCAAAAATACAGCTATAGACTATAAGCAGACACGAATAAATATCATAGACACACCCGGACATGCTGACTTTGGTGGTGAGGTGGAGAGAGTTTTGAAGATGGTTGACTCTGTGTTGTTGCTAGTAGATGCCCAAGAGGGAGTCATGCCACAGACCAAGTTTGTAGTCAAAAAGGCTTTGCAACTAGGACACAGACCTATAGTAGTAGTAAACAAGATAGACAAAGATGCGGCACAGCCAGATAAAGTAGTAGATGAAGTGTTTGACCTGTTTGACCAGATGGGAGCAGATGAAAACCAACTTGAGTTTCCAGTCATATATGCGGCTGCGAAAAACGGCTATGCGAAAATCAACCTAGAGGATGAAAACAAAGATATGATACCACTACTTGATATGATACTAGAAGAGGTGCCAGCTCCTAGCGGTAGCGATGACAACGGACTACAGCTACAAGTATTTACACTAGGCTATGACAATTTCATAGGCAAGATAGGTATAGCTAGGATATTTAACGGCACCATAAAGCTAAACGAAACAGTCCTGCTAGTCAAAGCAGATGGCGAACAACTCAAAGGCAGAGTGTCCAAGCTTATAGGATTTAAAGGTCTTGAAAAACTAGATATAAAAGAAGCAGGACACGGCGATATAGTAGCAGTAGCAGGGTTTGAGACTATAGACGTGGGTGATAGTTTGTGTGATATAAGCAATCCTATGCCACTAGACCCTATGCACATAGAGGAGCCTACTTTGAGTGTAACCTTTGCGGTCAATAACTCACCACTTAGTGGCACAGAGGGCAAATATGTCACTAGCAACAAACTCCAAGAGAGGCTAGAAGCTGAGATGACTACAAATATAGCTATGAACTGCGAACCAAAGGGCGACTCGGCATTTGAAGTAAGTGGCAGAGGCGAACTACAGATCACTATATTGGCAGAAAATATGAGACGAGAGGGGTATGAGTTTAGCATATCTAGACCAGAAGTTATCACCAAGGAGGTAGATGGTGTCCGTATGGAGCCGTTTGAACATCTTGTATGTGATATACCAGATGAGTTTAGCGGACAAGTGATAGAGACTTTGGGCAAACGAAAAGCAGTAATGTCAAATATGATACCCATGGGCAACGGTCAAACCAGAGTAGAGTTTGAGATACCAGCACGAGGGCTTATAGGATATAGAAACGAATTTTTGACCGATACCAAAGGCGAGGGAGTGATGAACCACTCATTTTTGGAGTTTAGAGCATATAGCGGTATGGTAGTAAGTCGTAAAAACGGAGCTTTAGTCTCTATGGAACAAGGTGAAGCGGTAGCTTATTCTATCTTTAACCTACAAGACAGAGGAGCTATGTTTATAGGACCACAAGAGAAAGTATACAGCGGTATGATAGTAGGCGAACACTCCAGAGAAAATGACCTAGATGTAAACCCAGTCAAAGCCAAACAGCAGTCAAATGTGAGAAGTAGCGGAGCAGACGAGGCTATCAAGCTGATACCAGCGAAGATCATGAACCTTGAGTTGGCACTGGAGTGGATAGAGGACGATGAGCTAGTGGAGATAACACCCAAAACTATAAGAATACGAAAAAAAGAGCTAAATGCCAGTATGAGAAAACGAGAAGCCAAAAAAGTCAAAAATGCTTAGGGTAGAGGTCTGAAGTTTTGGCAAAAGTAGCCGTGGTGATTGGACAAAGTCCAAACTTTCTATAAAAAGCAACACAAATATTAAGCACACATCCTCTCCAGCTTGGGAGCGAGGTATATTTTATATTTCTTGGTTTGTTTAAGTTTATTTGGATACAATAATACCAAAGAAAATATATGCCACAACTAGACAAGGCAAAAGAAGAAACAGGTTGGCTCAAAGTGATATTTGCCATAACCATAGCTATAGATTTGTCTTTGATGGCATATCTAGGACAACACTACAAGAGACATGCTTCACTGTCATAAATACCATCATGACAAGCTCCTAATAGCCACGATAATACCACAAAAAACTTAACTTTCACACTCTAGCCTTGATATAAGCTCTCTTTGGAGCAGGATAGCCCTCTATTGTGCGGTTGTGGTCGTGGGGGTCTAGGAAGTTTGCCAAACTTTGATCAAAAGTCCACTTGGTTGTTCGCTGCTCATGTGTAGTTGTCTGTGAGATATTTAGCACCTGTATATCTATAAATCCAGCACGACCTAGCCAGTTGGTCAAAGCTTTAACGGTAGGAACAAAATATATATTTGGTATCATAGCATATCTGCTCTGTGGTGTCAGGCACATATCGCCGTCGCCATCTATGATAAATGTATCCAATATGACTTCGCCTCGTGGAAGCAGAGCGTTTTTCAGTTGTTTTAGTGTGCCTATAGGGTCAGCTCTATGATACAAAACTCCTAGCATAAATATCATATCAAACTTGTGGTTGTAGGCTTGTAGATGTTCTACTCCTAGTAGCTCAAATTTTATGTCACTTTTGATAAAGTGGTTCATCATATCAAACTGGAGTTTGCACAAAGCCGATGGGTCAAATCCTACGAGTTTGCGAGGTTTGTCGCTGGTCATCTTGAACATATAGTAGCCGTTGTTGCACCCTATATCTGCTACAACTTTATCTTTAAGGTCAAAGTGTGGTCTTAGTATATCGTATTTGATATAGCTTCGCCACTCTGTCTGGATATCTATATCAAATATCTCAAACGGACCTTTCCGCCACGGTATCAGCAGAGCTAGGGCTTTTTGGATAGTTTGTTTGTCTTGTGTAGATATATCTTGTGTTGTTTGTATCTGGACTGTGTCGCCTAGAGATACTTTTATATCTGCTATGTTGAGCTTCTTGACCTTTTGCACCGCTTCATATATGGGTCGGATATTTTTCCAGTTGAAAGCTTCGTTTTTCTTTGCTTTTATCGTCTCTATGTTGTCGTTTTTCATCTTTGAGTTAGTGTCCGTATTTATAAGACCGGTTTGAAACAATTTTTATCTCTATCATCTAATCTACCTTTTATAATATTTTTTTCTTAATCTTTGAGAGGAGTGTACAATTTGCTATTTTTCAGTGAGTTTAGTTTTCTGACAAGCACAAACAACAAAAGCGAAAAAGCACTCACCAGTATAATACTCGCCCCACTTGTGATATCATAGCTGTATGATAGCCACAATCCCAAAAATGTAAACAGAGCAGATAGCACACCAGATACTGCCATCATCACAGACAAAGAGCTAGAGAGCTTCTCTGCTATATACACAGGTATAGTCAGCAAAGCTATGACCAATATCAGCCCTACTATTTTTATGGCGATGACCACAGTCAGTGCTGACATGACCAATATAAGAATATAAAACGACCGCACATCTATGCCTCGTAGTTTTGCATATTCGCTATCATAAGAGACAGCTAGTATCTGTCTATAAAATACCACGACCAAGAGCACAATCACTGCTAGAAGTGCCGACATATATGATATATCTGTGTAGCTTACTGCTAGTATTGAGCCAAAGAGATAGCTCATGAGATCTACATTGTACCCAGGAGTCATATCTACAAACACTATACCCACAGCCATACCCACAGCCCATATCAACCCTACAAAAGTATCTATCTTGTCTCGTTGGTTTAGAGTGGCTACTGCCATCAACACAGCGGCCCCCACAGCAAATACAGATGCCCCCAAAAATACAGGAAAGCCAAAATAGACAGCCAACCCTATGCCACCATACGATGTGTGTGCTATGCCACCAGCTAAAAACACCATACGATTTACTACTATTAGCGAACCTATGATACCACTAGCTATACTGACCAAAACTCCTGCGGTGATAGCATTTTGTATAAATTCAAACGACAAAACCTCTAACACCCGCACTCCTTTTTGTGCTTTGAGCCCAGAAGCTCTAGCATCTCAACTTCACAAAAATGCTCACCATCTATGTGTGGTCGCTGGGATTGTGATATATCGTGGAAGTTTAAAGTTTTGTTTATATGTGCTACTTTTGTAGCATAACCCACTATGACAGATATATCGTGACTGACGACAATTATCGTGATAGTTTTGTTGAGTTGTTTGAGTAGCTCATATATCTGTTTTTGTCCGTATGTGTCTATACTAGCAGTTGGCTCGTCTAGTAGCAAGACAGACGGCCTAGAACACAATGCCCTAGCTATCATGACTCGCTGTCTTTGTCCGCCAGACAGAGTGCCTATCTTTTGGTAGGCAAACTCCTCCATACCTACTTGTCTCAAGGCTCTTTTAGCACACGCTAGCTCCTCTTTGTCGTAGCCTATACGAAAAAGTTTTTTGAAAAAGTTTGTATGTGCTGGTCTGTTTGTCTCGTCTGTGGTGTGTCCCATGAGGACTACTTCTATGACTTTGATAGGAAAGTTTGTGTTTATATTTGTGTTTTGTGGCACATAGCCTATATGCGATAAATTTTTTGATATAGGCTGACCAAATACTCGTATATCGCCTTTGGTCGTCTGGTTTATACCCAATATGATTTTTAGAAGTGTGGATTTGCCTCCGCCGTTTGGTCCTATGATAGCTAGAAAGTCCTTTTCATAGACACACAAATCTATATTTTCTAGGACTAGTTGCTCTTCGTAGGCAAACGACAAACCTCTTATATCTAGCACAGACATCTAGTTTGACCCTCCTATAACTGTGGCAAACTTGATAAGATTTTGCGACCACCCAGGCTCTAGCGGACTTATAGGTATCACTGGTATATCTAGCTCGTGTGCTATCTGTCTGGCTATCTTGGTAGAAAATTCAGGAGCGGTAAATATGGCTTTTGTCTTTTGCTTTTTCGCTTCTTTTATCAAGTTTAGCACCGCTCTTGGCTTGGGGCTTTTGCCTTGCACTTCTATAGGCACTTGAGTTAAATTGTATTGTCTAGCGAAATATCCCCAAGCAGGATGAAATACTACAAATCGGCTTTTGGGCGGTGTCTCTTTAAGTATAGATATTATATCGCCATGGGTTTTGGCGATATGTTTTGTGTAGTTGCTATAATTTTTCTCGTAGTAGCTCTTGTTGGTGGGGTCTATGACTACTAGCATATTGAAGATATTTTTGATAATCTTTTGCACATTTTGTGGGCTGGTCCATATATGAGTGTCTAGCTTTGTGGTATGGTCTGTGTGTTTGTGCTGTAGTATAGGATATCTCACTATGCCTTTGGATATATCTGCTACTTTCATATTTTTGTTTTGAGTTTTGAGTTTGTCTAGCCATATATTTTCAAACTCCACACCCATAGTCATATAGATATCTGCCACTGCTATATCTCTCATCTGCGATGGTTTAGGCTCATAAGTATGTGGAGAGTTGCCTGGCTGTACCATGAGCGACACATGGACATGTTGTCCGCCTATCGCTTCTACAAATGTAACCTGTGGAGGTATAGTCACGACTATATTGACTCTAGCAGACAGGACACACGATAGCGACAGACAGATCAAAAATACTCTCATCGCTCTCTCCTGTTTTTTATGTTTTTGTTATTCATTTTTAAGTATATCTATGATATCTAAGTTGCCAGCTCTCATAGATGGATACAAAGCAGATAGATATACTACTATAGATGACCCAAAAAGTATGATAGCTAGATCAGTGTTGGATAGGTCCAGCGGTAGCTTGGTAGTGCCATATACATCGGCAGGTAGCGATATAATATCGTAGTTTTCTAGCAGATACATACCACCAAAACCTAGAGCTGTGCCTATAACTATACCACCAAAACCTATGATAGTGCCAAGTCGTAGAAATATAGTCTTGATCTCTTTTTTGCTAGCACCTTGACTTATGAGCAGTGCTATCTCTTTTCGCCTACTCATCACTGTCATGAGAAGTGAGCTTATGATATTTAGCGATGCTATGAGGACTATGAGCATGAGCACCACTAGTAGTGCCTTTTTTTCCATCTCCATAGCTGAAAACAGATTGCCGTTTTGTTGCCACCAGCCTACTACTCCGACTCCTTGGTCTTTGAAATCTTTGAGTATGATTTTCTTGTCTTTAAATGGTGTCTTGCTATATACATGTATGCCATCATATGTGTTGTCAATCTTGCCTAGCACCAACCGCAAAGCATCTATCGTCACATATATATAGGCATTGTCATAGGCATTTAGTCCAGATTTGAAGCTTTTTATATGGCGAAATCGTTTGACCTTTGGCATCTGTGATAGTCCAGTAGGTGAGACAGTTGAGAAGAAAAACACAATCTTTTCATTTTTGTCAAATATGCCCAAGCTCTCTTCTATACCTTTGCCTACAATAGTATCAAACTTTTTCACTCTTTGGTTTTTGACTGCTTTGGCAAATATCTTGTTGATCTTTTTTTCTCTATGCATATCTACAGCATATACTATACCGCCACTCATCTTTTCGCCGTTTTGCAAGATAGCTTGAGTTTTGAGGTATGGCGAAAACTTGAGTTTAGGATATCTCTTTTCCAATATTTGTAGCAATTTTTTGTCCACTGTGCCATCAACTACAGGATAGATAGTCAGCGGATAGTTCATAGTAAACAGCTTCTTGGCAAACTCTTTTGCTGTGCCGTTCATGATAGCCATAGAGATGATAAGCACCATCACCCCTACACTCACCCCTACAAAAGCCAGTATAGCACTGATACTTATATATGGGTTCGTTTTGTCCCATTTTAGGTATTTTTTGACTATGAAGTTTACAAGGCGGTTGTTCATACTTTTGCTAAGTCGCCTTTTTTTGGTCCGCTTATACCACAGCATTGTTTGTATTTTTTGCCACTTCCACAAGGACACGGAGAGTTTCTTGGCACCTTTTTTTCTATAGTTGGCTGTGCGGTGCTGTCGCCTTTGATGTATTGTTTCTCTTTGGCTTTTTCCTCTTGTGCCATCTTTTGTTTGAGTTTTTCTATCTCTTCTTGTTCTTTGTCTCGTATTCTCACAGAAAAGAGCACTCGCACTATCTCATGCTTGATAGAATTGACAAGCTCTATAAACATCTCGTAGCTCTCTTTTTTGTATTCTACTAGTGGGTCTTTTTGGTTGTAGCTTCGCAATCCTATACCCGTCTTTAGCGTATCTATAGCATACAGATGCTCTCGCCAATAGTTATCTAGCACTTGTAGATACATCAGTCGTTCTACTTCGCTTTTTTGTTCTGGCGTGATCTTCTCAAACTTTTTGTGATATGGCTCGCTCATATGGCTTAGCACAAACTCATGTATAGCCTCCACATCCATATCTGCTAGATTTTCTGTGTTTATATCTATAGACAAATCTTCTTTGAGTTTGGTTTTTAGTAGCTCTATGTCAAACTCTTCTGCTGGCATACCATCTAATATATTTGCATCGTTTAGCAAGTTGCCGACATACCAGCTGAAGTTTTCGGCTATCTTTGAGCCTATATCGTAGTCATCATCTAGCAAGTTGTCGCGGTATTGATATATCGTCTGTCGCTGTTTGTTGGCTACATCGTCATACTCTAGCAGGTGCTTTCTGCTCTCAAAGTGCATAGCTTCTACCTTTTTTTGGGCTCCCTCTACTGACCTAGTGACCATACCTGACTCTATATGTTCGCCATCTTTTAAGCCCAGTTTGCCCATGACAGACGATATTTTGTCGCTGCCAAATATACGGAGTAGATTGTCCTCTAGTGATAGAAAAAACTGGCTACTGCCGACATCGCCTTGTCGTCCTGCTCGTCCTCGTAGCTGGTTGTCTATACGACGACTTTCGTGTCTCTCTGTGCCTAGTATCGCCAGTCCGCCTAGTGCCAGACACTCAGCTGGTAGTTTGATATCCACCCCTCGTCCTGCCATATTTGTAGCGATAGTTACAGAGCCTTTGAGTCCTGCTTCTTCTATGATCTCGCCTTCCTTTTTGTGTTGTTTGGCATTTAGCACTGTGTGTTTGATCTTTGCTTTGGTCAAGTGGTCGTGTAGTAGCTCGGACTTTTCTATAGAGCCGGTCCCCACTAGCACTGGCTGACCTTTTTTGTTTAGCTCCTTTATCTTCATAGCCACCGCTTCAAACTTCTCCTGTTCTGTTCGAAATATCAGGTCATTTTTGTCCTGTCTGTTTACTGGGACATTTGTAGGTATAGATACCACATCTAGGTTGTATATCTGTGAAAATTCCGCTGCTTCTGTCTGTGCTGTGCCTGTCATACCAGATAGCTTGGTGTATAACCTAAAATAGTTTTGAAATGTAATATCAGCTAGAGTTTGAGACTCTTTTTGTATCACTACACCCTCTTTGGCTTCAAGTGCTTGGTGCAATCCCTCGCTAAACCGTCTGCCCTCACTCACTCGTCCTGTAAATTCATCTACTATGAGTATTTTTTTGTCTCTTATGATATAATCCACATCTTTAGCAAATAGATAGTTTGCCTTGATAGCTTGGTCTATGTTGTGCGATAGCACTGCATTTTCTATAGAATACATACTATCTACACCAAAGGCTTTTTCCGCTTTTTCTATGCCTTGGTCTGTGATCATGACATTTCTGTTTTTTTCATCTAATACAAAGTCACCAGTGGTGATAGTAGGCTCATCTGCCGATTTTGGCTCTATCATCTCACCTTTTATCATATCTTTGGCTATCTTATCTGCTAGTGTGTAGTGTTCATTTTTTGCTCCACTAGCTCCAGAGATGATAAGTGGCGACCTAGCTTCATCTATAAGTATAGAGTCTACTTCGTCAACTATAGCAAAGTTGTGTCCTCGCTGTATCTTATCTGTGAGACTTTCTGTCATATTATCTCGTAAGTAGTCAAATCCATATTCGTTGTTGGTGCCGTACGTAATATCGGCATCGTATTGAGCTTTTCTTTCCTCATGGTCATCTATGTTGCCAACTATTGCTCCTACTGTGAAGCCTAGAAAAGCATACAAAGGCTCTAGCTCTATAGCATCTCTACTAGCTAGATAGTCATTTACCGTGACTATATGCACTGGCTCACCGCTCATGGCATTTAGCACTACAGGCAAAGTAGCCACAAGAGTCTTGCCCTCGCCTGTCTTCATCTCTGCTATCTTGCCGTCGTTTAGCACCAAACCACCTATAAGCTGAACATCATAATGTCTCATATTTAAAACTCTTTTGCTACTCTCACGAACTATGGCAAACACATCGTTGAGAATTTCGTCTTGGGTTTTTTTGCCATCTTTTAGCTCCTCTTTGAGTTTGGCGAAGCTTTGTTTGAGTTCGTCATCGCTTTGCTTTTCGTATTGTGGTTCTAGGGCGTTGATCTGTGAGACTATCTTGCCGTATAGTTTGAGTTGTTTGTCGTTTCTTGTGCCAAATATTGACACTAATTTTTTGATCATAATTTTCCTTAGTTTTGTTGTTTGTTGTTTTATTTTGTTATTTTATCCAAATAATCTTATATGATGTTTGTTTTGGACATTATGTAGTGATAAATTTATAAATATACAAAAAAAGTTATCAAAAATATTATGATATTTGGTGTGGTTGGTGTGGATTGTGGTCTTTTGAAACTACAACATATTCAAAATAATTTATAGCTAGATAAAGTATATAAAACACAGGCAACACAAGCACCACAAACGGTATCATAGACAACAGATACAAAAACAACGAATAGAACCTAAAGCTAGTGCCGTGCCTGTGTTTGATGACTATGTGTCGCTCTTTGCTTAGCATATTTGATGCTACATCAAAGTGCAACATCTTGTGAAAAAAATAGTAAAATGGCAAGTTAATAGCCACCACATTGACCACAGGTATGAAATACAAAGGCACAAGCACCAAAAACCAAAATAGCATCACCAAAGTAGTTTTAAGTAAAAACAGCAAACTGTTTGTGATAGTGCCGTAGCCACCTGCTATGTCTATGTGGCTGTAGTGTTTTCGCTGTAGATGGGCGATTATATATGGTGTGAAAAATCCTGCTAAAATCACGGCGAAAAATATACCGACCCAATATAGAGCAAATATTCCAAATATATAGGCAAATGCTGTCAATATCCATGCCACGGCAGATATCTCTAGTAGATAATCAACGCTCGCAAGTCCAGTGCCACCGCTGAAACTCACATCACTCATAAAGTAGAAAAACAGAGCATAAAACAGCACCATGATGATAATAAATGGCAAAAATGCCAGCTTTAGCATAGACTTGCTAAACAACTCTCGAAATGATAGGGCTAGGATCTCACCTTGGGTTTTTCTCATCTGTCTAACAACCTACATATCTCTTTGGCATGATATGTGATGATAATACTAGCACCTGCTCTCTTCATAGATAGTAGAGTTTCAAACATCACTTTGTCATAATCTAAAAGCCCCTTTGCTCCTGCTAACTTCAGCATGGCATACTCTCCGCTGACATTGTATGCTACTATAGGTAGGTTGGTGCTGTTTTTTATATCTCTTATGATATCTAGGAAACTAAGAGCTGGTTTGACCATGAGCATATCGGCACCTTGAGCTTCGTCTTCTAGTGACTCCTCTATAGCTTCCAGGCGGTTTGCTACGCTCATCTGATATGATTTTCTGTCGCCTTTGTCTGGAGAGCTTTGGGCTACATCACGAAATGGTCCATAAAAGGCACTAGCAAACTTGGTGCTATAACTCATGATAGGTATATCTGTGTAGCCGTGTGTGTCTAAGGTATGCCGAAGTGTAGCTACGATACCGTCCATCATACCGCTAGGGGCTATCATATCTGCTCCTGCTTTGACATGTACCAAAGCTTGTGTCGAGGAGTTGAGTAAAGTTTTGTCGTTGTCTACTGCTCCTGTAGTTTCATCCAACACTCCACAATGCCCGTGCGATGTATATTCACAAAAACACAAATCAGTGATAACATAGATATCTGGAAACTTCTTTTTGATAGCTATGATAGTCCTTGCAATGAGAGAGTTGTCGCTCATACACTCTGAGCCTATCTCATCTTTGTGGTCTGGTATGCCAAACAGCAGCACCGCTTTTATACCTATATCTACTAGCTGTGCGACTTCGCTGACTATAGTCTCTATATCCATCTGATACACTCCGGGCATAGACAGGACTTCTATCTTGTCAAATTTGCCCTCTTTGACAAACAGCGGATACACGAAGTCATCTTTGTGTAGTCTTGTCTGTGTCGTCATATCTCGTATCGTTTTGTGTGTTCTTAGTCTTCTAAATCGTCTAAACATAGTTTTCCTTTGGGACAATTGTATCTAAAAAATATAAAATTATCGGTATTTGAGTTAAATTTATATTTTTTAGATAAAATGTAGTTTAAAAAAGGAGAATGATGAAAAGAACATATCAACCACACAACACACCAAGGAAAAGAACACACGGATTTAGACTTCGTATGAAGACCAAAAACGGCAGAAGAGTGTTGAATGCTAGACGAGCAAAAGGCAGAAAGAGATTAGCTGTCTAGATAAAGCCCACCGAGTGCGAGCCAAAAAGGAGTTTAACCGCTTGTATGCTAGCAAACAAAAGTTTCATACATCCAGTTTCATATACTTTTTTGTCAAGCAAACTAGACTTCAAGTAGGGTTTGTAGCTTCAAAAAAAGTAGGCGATGCTGTGTGTAGAAACAGAGCGAAAAGACGCCTAAGGGCGATGGTGCAAAAACATAAACAATCTCTAGCTGCTGGTCTGTGTCTGTTTGTAGCAAAAAAAGATATAAACGACACAAGTCCAGCAGAACTTGACCAACAGTTTATAGTAGCGATGAGGAAACTTCATGGCAAATAGGATGTTGATATGGACCATAAACTTCTACAGGAAGTTTCTGTCTGTGATCTCTTATGGGTCTTGTAGGTTTCATCCTACTTGTTCGGCTTATGCTATAGACCAGCTATCGCACAACCGCCTAGACAAAGCACTAGTGCTGTCGTGCTTTAGAATATTGAGATGCAACCAGCTTTTCAAGGGTGGATTTGACTATCCTATAGTTCACAAAAAGTTCAACCATATAAAATATGGCAAGATAAATGTGAAGTATTGGTTTGTTGAGACAAACAAAAAAGACAGATATATTACGATTAGGAATACAATATGACAAACAAAGACGACAAACAAAAACGACTTCTCATAGCTATGGTGCTATCATTTGCTTTTTTTATAGCATTTGACTATTTTTATATACAGCCCAAAGTAGCAGCAGACAGTAGCAAAGCACAGACAAGTAAACAAGCCAAAGCACAGGCGAAGACACAAGCCCCCAAAGTCCAAACCACGACAAATGCACCGACTACTACGGTGAGCGCACCACAAGCTACAGATGTGTCATCGGCAGATATAGTAGCAACAATAGAGACAAAAAAGAGCAAAATAGTTATAGACAACTTAGGGCGAATATCACAAGTAGTTTTGAAACAATCCCAATATATAGATGAAGATGGCAAAGCTATACGACTATTTAATCCAGACAGCCTAAAACCACTTGAGCTAAGATTTAGCGATAGAACCATAAATGACGAAGCATTTAAGATAGCAGTAGTCCCATCTAGTAGCAAAGTAGATGCTACCACTTCGCCACAAACACTGACACTGACACAAACTTTGTCGAAAACTACTATAACCAAAGAGATGACGTTTTATCCAGATGGACACTATGATATAACTATAAGTTCATCAAACACGGCGGAGTTTTTTGCTACTACTGGATTTCGTCCTGATGTGCTAGCAGATATGTATGCAGACCACGGAGTGTTGCTAAAGCTAGGAGACGACACGACAACTTTGATAGAAGATGAAGATTTAGATACCACTCAAACATACGAAGGTGTGAAGTTTGCCAGTGCTTTTGATAGGTATTATGCTACTATATTGTTCAATTTTAAAGATAGTCTCAAGTTATCGCTTATGCCAGATACACAGAACAATCCGCAAGTTTTTATCCATATCAAAGACAAAATAAGTTTAAGCGGATATATGGGTCCCAAAGAATACGAAACATTAAAAGCACTAAACGACAGCTTGACAGATGCTATAGAATACGGGTGGTTTACCTTTATAGCGAAGCCTATGTTTTTGATACTTAAATACTTTTTTGGATTTATAGGCAACTGGGGCTGGACTATCGTGCTGGTGACAGTGATGATAAAGCTCGTGCTATATCCGCTAGCTTACAAAGGTATGGTCTCTATGAATAAGCTCAAAGAGTTTGCACCAAAGATCAAAGAGATACAAGAAAAATACAAAGACGACAAACAAAAAAGCGGTGCAAAGATGATGGAGTTTTACAAAAAAGAGGGAGTCAATCCTATGGGTGGGTGCTTTCCTATCTTGCTACAGATACCTGTATTTTTTGCCATATATCGTGTGCTTTTGAACTCTATAGAACTCAAAGGCTCTCCGTGGATACTGTGGATAGATGACTTAGCAGTGATGGATCCGTGGTATGTGCTACCTATACTTATGGGTGCTACCATGTATATTCAACAAAAAATCACTCCAAACCAAATACAAGACGAGATGCAGAAAAAATTGTTTCAGTTTTTGCCTGTCATATTTACATTTTTCTTCTTGTGGTTTCCTGCCGGACTTACTCTGTATTGGTTTATAAACAACCTTTTCACTATAGGTCAGCAGTATTATATCAACAGACTGTTTGCCAAAAACAAGATACAGCGACACGAGGAACATCTATCACACAAGATAAAAAAGGATAAAAAATGACAAAAATATTTAAAGCAGATACTTTAGATGATGCATACAAACAGATTTCACAAGATATAGATATACCTATATCAAAGCTAGATATAGAGGTGCTACAGACACACTCTGCTGGTATATTGGGTATGATGAAAAAAGGTGCGATACTCAAAGTCCATCTACCAGACGAACCACAGCCAGACAAACCACAGCCCACACCACAAAGCGATACAGACACACAGACAACAGCGACACAAGAGCCACAACTCACACAGCCTAGCCAAGCCTATACACCACCACTAGATCTCCCACAAGAGACAGCACGACAGCACACACGACCTATACGACAGACAACAAGACAGGACAACAAAGATACAGACAGCCGCCCACCACTAGAGTTTGTCGACAAAGAACCACAGATAAAATACAAAGTGATAGAGGATGACGACACAAAAGATATACGACCAAAGCTAGATAAACTTTTTTCTATCTATTGTCTAGATATAAGTATTGACAAGCTACACAAGACAGACGACCACACTGTGTATATAAAATTAATAGGAGACGACGCAAAGATAGTTATAGGCACAAAAGGATTTAGGTATGATTCTCTTTCTTTTATGTTAAACAGTTGGCTCAAAAGAAAATACAACCTAGACTCAAGGCTAGAGATACTACAATATCTTCAAAACAAACAACACAAAGTAGCCCAACTACTAGAAAAATTTTATGAAGATGTGACAGGATATGGCTACGGCACTACAGTGGAGCTGTCGGGACAATACTTGCGCATAGCAGTGGACTTGATACAGCATAAGTTTCCAGATAGACAACTGATATTTGAAGAGACCCAAAAGGGTAGAAAAACTATAAAGATAGACGATAGGCAAGATGTGCTATGATACTATAGTAGCTATATCAACCCCCAAAGCGATTGGGGCTGTGTCTATAGTGAGAGTAAGTGGCGACAAAGCTTTGCAAGTAGCGAAACAGATCACCAAAAAATCCTCTCTAGTCCCACGATATGCCACTTTATGCAAACTTTTTGACTCAAACGACGAGCTACTAGATGAAGCTGTGGTGATATATTTTCAAGCTCCGCACTCTTATACTGGTGAAGATGTCGTAGAGTTTCAGTGCCACGGTGGATTGATAGTAGCAAATATGGTGCTAAAAACTGTGCTAGGACTTGATGTATCTCTAGCTATGCCCGGTGAGTTTAGCAAGAGAGCCTACATAAATGGCAAGATGGATCTAAGCCAAGTCCAAGCGGTATCAAATATCATAAAAGCCCAAAGCGAAAGTGCAGTCAAAGTGCTATCGAGACAGATAAGTGGAGAGCTAGCAGAGTTCGTGAGACAAAACAAAGCCAGTCTTGTAGAGGTGCTAGCTTTTATAGAAGTGGGTATCGATTATGGTGATGAACCTATAGATGATAGCACTACTAGACAGATAGAGGACAAGCTAGAAGTTCTAAAAAACTCTATGACAAAACTTTTGCAAAACAGCACTCAAAAAGATGGGTTAATGCAAGGCTTTTACATATCTATCATAGGCAAACCAAATGTCGGCAAGAGTTCGTTTCTAAATGCTCTGCTGTGTGAAAATGCGGTCATAGTCTCAAATGAACCCGGCACCACTAGAGACACTATAACCAAAGCTATAAAAATAGGCGACAATATAGTCCACATAAGCGACACGGCAGGTATAAGACAAACCACCAACGATATAGAAGCCAAAGGTATAAAGATGACTAAACAAACTTTTGCAAATAGCGATATAGTAGTCGCTATGTTTGACAACTCTTCAAAGCTGGATGATGATGACAAATACATACTAAATCTAGTAAAAAATACAGATAAAATAGTCATAAAGATACTCAACAAAATAGACCTTAAAAATAAACTTGACAAGGATAAGATAGGCAACCATATAGCCATGAGTGTAGAAAAAAACGCAGACAAGTTTATAGACAAGCTACAAGAGATATTGACACAAAGTTTTGACTCGTCTCAGTTGAGTTTGGTATCAAGCAGACAGATAGAAGCTACAAAAAAGTGTCTGGCAAATATTGTATCTAGTCAAAAATCATCTAGCTCAAACGATATGGAGCTACTAAGCTTTGAGTTAAACGAAGCTTTGAAAAATATATCAAGTATCACAGAGCCATACAGCCACGACCAGATGCTCGATGTGATGTTTGGCGAGTTTTGTCTGGGTAAATGATGGATAGTTATAAGTACTTACAAATAATCTTTTATATAGTGTTGATATATATTGTCAATACAGCATCGCTATACCACGGATACCCTGTGTTTTTGGCGGGATTTGCATTTTTTGTATATCTACAAACTTTTGGCAAAAAGAGTATGCATCTGTATAGTCTTGTCCTCAATATAACAATAGAGATACATTTTGGTTTTGTTCTTTTCTCTTTGTCTATTTTGTATTATATAGTAGATAGATATATTATGAAATTTATAAGAAGACACATAAAGATTGCTCATGATTCTATAGTTTTGCCTGTATTGATATTTTATCCATTTTTTATAGGTTTTTTATTTTTTCATTTTGATATAGACAAGCAAGTGTTTCAAAACATAGCAGTCAATCTAGCTATAGATTTATCCATTGTGTTCCTGTTTACAATATTGTTAAAAAACAACAAAGCAAGACTATGATACGATACAAAACACTTTTTATATTTATATGTCTATCAATCTTGTTTATAATATTTAAAGTTTTTTATATAAGTGTGTTGTCAAATACAAAATACACAGCCTTGTCAAAAAAAAATCGCACCAAAACTATATTTGACTCGCCAGTCCGCGGAGTGATAGCAGACAGAAACAACAACCCCCTCGCTATAAACAACCTAGGCTTTACAGTATCTATAGCCCCACATATAAGAGACCAGCACAAGCTAGATAAGCTTTTTGGTATGATACAGGAAAGATTTGCCAATATAGATATAAATGAAACAAAAAAATTATACAAAAAAAATGACTCTCCATACAATCACAACTATATAGAAGTTATCAACTATATACCATACGAAGAGTTTTTTCAGCACTACACAGTTTTCAACTCAAACGATGATTTTAAGATAGCACCAGCTAACAAAAGATTTTATCCATATGGCAAAATAGCATCGCATATCATAGGATATATCGGCAAAATAAGCAACAAAGACATAAAAAGCGACAGACGAAATAGACACTACAAAACTATAGGCAAAAACGGATTGGAAAAGTTTTATGACAAACAACTCAAGGGTGATATAGGTGTCAAGAGAGTAGTGGTCAATGCCATGAACAAAGAAGTTCAAGTGCTTTCATATAGCAAGCCAGCTAGCAAAAATATCAAAATATCTATAGATATAGAGCTACAAAAATACATCAGCTCCTTGTTTGATAAAAACAATACAGCCAAAGACGAGCCTGCTCTAAGTGGCGCTGTGGTGGTGATGAATATAAAAAATGGCGAGATACTATCTGCTGGAAGCTATCCAGAATACAATCCAAATATGTTTGTAAATGGTATAAGTCATGACCAATGGAACGACATGATAAACAATCCAGACAAGCCATTTACAAACAAGATTATACACGGATTGTATCCACCTGGTTCTGTCATAAAGATGGCTCACTCCATAGGGTTTTTAAACAATCCAAAAACAGCAAATCATGAAGTTAAATGCAACGGCAGCATAATAGTAGGAAAAAGAAAATTTAGGTGCTGGAAGCATAGCGGACACAAAAAAGTAGACACCAGAAAAGCTATACGAGAAAGCTGTGATCTGTTTTATTATGAGGGTAGTTTGATATCGGGTATTAACAACATGGCAAAAAACCTAAGGATGTTTGGTTTCGGTCAAAAGACAGGTATAGATTTGCCTAGAGAATTTGTAGGTATAAATCCAGACAAACAATGGAAGATGAAAAAATACAAAAAACAGTGGTATCTAGGCGAGACAGTCAATGCCTCTATAGGTCAAGGCGATGTCCTGACCACACCACTACAGATAGCCAGATATACAGCCTCTCTAGCATATGGAAAACTATTGACGCCTAGACTAAATAAAGACAAAAAAATCCTATCCAAAGATATAAATGCTTCAAAAAAGCAGTTAAGACTGATACGACAAGGTATGATAGATGTCGTCCAACATGAAAAAGGCACAGCAAAAAGAGGCATAAACACAGATGTAAAAATAGCAGGTAAAACTGGCACAGCTCAAGTGGCATCTATATCACAAAAGACTATCACGAGGATACGAGAAAAAGATCTAAAATACTACAAAAGGTCGCATGCATGGCTGACTACCTATGCACCATACGACAATCCGCAGTATGTAGTCACTGTGCTACTAGAACACGGTGGGCACGGAGGTGGTGCTTGTGGGCCATATGTCACTCAAATATACAACAAAATGAGAGAGATGGGATATATCAAATAGCATAGAAAATTGAGTTAGTTTTATTTTTTTGCGATATAATAGTGGACAAATATAGATTTTCTATATAAAAAGGGGGTTTATGCCTAGAAAAAACGAGATATTAAGACTCAAAGAGATACTAGAACAAAGAAAACAAACGCTGATAGACTTTCTAAATGATGGGCAGATATCGATAGACGAACTAAAAACCCAAGAGTGCAAAGATGATCTAGATTTTGCGGAGCTTAGCTTTGATACTTTCAACGAAGAGCTGGTTTTGACTAGACTATCGTGCGAGTTAAAAGAGGTGCTGTATTCACTAGAACAGATAGAAAAAGGCGAATACGGCTTGTGTGAGATGTGCGATGAGGCTATTGATTATAACAGACTCAAAGCCAAACCATATGCAAAATACTGCATAGTATGTAGAGAGATTTATGAAAAAGAGAATAAGGAGAAATAGTATGGGTGTCAAAAAATATTTGATTTTTGGATTGTTGTATATTGCAGTCTTGATGGCGGTTGTTGTGAGTTTGGGATTGGAGAGTTACAAGCTAGTGATGTTTGGATACTTTCAAGAGTTTCCTATGGTTGTATGGATTGTATCGCCTGTTGTTTTGTTGTTTTTAGCTACTGTGGCACACCTGATATTTTATTGGATCAAGTCAGTGATAAATACAAATGCTATCAAAAATGACGAAGCAAAGCTAATACAGCTTATCAAACACAAGCTCTCTGGTAGCACTCAAGAGGTGAAGCCCACAAATATGCATATGAGCAATATAGCCGGTGTCCTATCAAAACTACATATAACAAACGACAAAGACAATGCAGACACACCAAGCCAGACTATAAACTCGCTCATAGTTGCTCTAAACAATATCCAAAACAGCAAACATGAAAATCTCAAAGAGTTTAACCTAAACACAGATGCTATAGTGCTGGAGCAAAATGACCAAAACAAAATCACACAAGACGAAAACTATGCTACGACTATCATAAAAAAGCCAGTAAACTATAGCGATACACAGATAAAAATAGCATTTATGAAGTTGCTAAACGACAACAAAATAGGACAGATAAAATTATCACTAAAAGATATTAAGTTGGATACAGATATGTTGTTTGCTTTGCTTGAGACAAACTCAAACGAATCAAAAGAACTGATATTTGACAACGACCAAGTCATACAGATGGTAGCAGACATGAAACTATCTAGCAAAGAATACAAAAAAATAGCTAAAATATATCTAAACAAAATGGCACCAGAACAACTTTCTTCACTATTTGAGAAGTTTTTTACAATAGATGAAAACTCGATTGAAGCATATCTGCTAGTGCTTTTCGAGCTAGGTATGATAGACGATGTGAGAGAGATATTGGCAAACAGTAAAAAAGAGGAGTATTTAAAGTTCAAAGCCCTAATCCAGCTCAAAGAAGCAGGAAAGTATTATACTTATAACAATCTTTTTTCATGAATTTGATGCAAAAACTCAAAAGCGACGAACCAGTGCTAGCTCTTGCTCCACTGGCCGGCTATACAGATATGGCATTTCGGCATGTGGTCAAGCAGCTTGAAGTGGATGTGACTATAAGCGAGATGATAAGTAGTGATGCTTTGATACAAAACTCGAAAAAAACAGTAAAGATGATAAAAAAAGCAAAAAACGAGACACCATATATAGTGCAAATAGCAGGCAACAAGATAGAGAAAATACGACAAGCAGTCACTATACTCAACGATATACCCGGTATAGACGGTATAGATCTAAACTGTGGTTGCCCTGCGAAAAAAGTGTTTCATCATGGTAGCGGTTCGCGACTTTTAGAAGATTTGCCAAAGCTAGAAAATATGTTAGCAACTATCAAAAAACACTCCAACAAAACATATCTATCGGCTAAAACCAGGATAGGGATAGATAGCAAGATAGGAGCAGATATCATCAAAGCTTGTCAAAACGGTGGGGCTGATTTTGTATCTGTGCATGGTAGGACAAAGGCAGGTGGCTACAAGTCAAAAGTGGATTATGATCATATAGCCCTCATGAAACAGCTATCAAATATTCCGATAATAGCAAACGGTGATATTACTAGTCATAGCATAGCCAAAAAGGTTTTGGATATCACGAGAGCAGATGGTTTGATGATAGGCAGAGGGGCGGTCGTGGCACCGTGGATATTTTATCAGATCAAAAACGATACAAAGATTGTCACAAAAGCACAAAAACAGACGATAATTTTAAAACATTTTGATAATATGATAGAGCTTTATGGAGAGTATGCTACTGTGTTGTTTAGAAAATACCTACACAGCTACTCAAAAGGATACGATGGTTCGGCAGTATTTAGACAGCAAGCCAACCAAACAAACGACAACGACAAGATGAAAGCTATCGTTGAACAATTTTTTAAGGAACAAACATGAAAAAACTTTTTTTGATAATAGGTGCCCCCGGAAGTGGCAAGACGACAGATGCGGAACAAATCGCTCAAAACGAAGAAAATATCACTCACTACAGCACTGGAGATATGTTTAGAGAACAGATAGCTACCAATAGTCAGCTCGGGAAGATCATAGATAGCTATGTCAAAAAGGGCAACTTGGTCCCTATAGAGATAGTCATCAAAACTATCACGACCGCTATAGACAAAGCACCCACAGACATGGTCATCATAGATGGCTATCCACGAAGTGTAGAGCAGATGACAAAGCTAGATGAGTATTTGCAATCTCAAAGCAGTGTCAAGCTTCAAGCGGTCGTGGAAGTAGTGGTGAGCGAAGAGACAGCTTGTGACAGAGTGCTAGGACGAGCTAGAGGCGAAGATGACAGTGTAGAAGTGTTTAACAACAGGATGAAAGTATATACAGACCCGCTAGGCGATATACAAAAATTTTATGACGAAAAAAACCTACTTAAAAAGATAAGCGGTGAGGGGTCTATAGCTGAAGTAGTCCAAGAGATGACAAAATTTATAAAAGGTGTATAGATGATAAAAGTAGGTTTGCTAGGTAGCACAGGTAGGGTTGGTAGCTTGCTCATAGATGATATAGCAGATGAAAAAGATATGACTATAGCATGTGTGCATGTGTTTGACGAACTAAAAAAAGAGCTACCAGACGGAGCTGTCATCACAAATGAGATAGATATATTGGTTGATTGTAGTGATATTGTCATAGATTTTTCTAGTCCTATGGCTACAGCATCGCTTTTTGACAGTGTCATCAAGCACAAATCAAAGACACCACTAGTCGTAGCTACGACAGGTTTCGACGAACATCAAAAAAATCTACTACTAGAAGCATCAAAGATAGCACCAGTGCTGTATGCATCAAATATGAGTATGGGTATAGCGGTGCTAAACTCTCTAGTATCTACAGCTTCAAAAGCTCTAAGCAACTTTGACTGTGAGATAGTAGAACAACACCACAAACACAAGATAGACAGCCCTAGCGGCACTGCTTTGACTTTGGGTGAAACTGCTAGCACCGCTAGAGGACTAGACCTAGATGCGGTGCGAATATCTGGAAGAGATGGTGATATAGGAGCTAGAACCAAAGATGAGATAGCCGTGATGAGTCTAAGAGGTGGCGATATAGTAGGGCGACATACTGTAGGGTTTTATAACGATGGCGAATACATAGAGCTAAACCATACAGCTACAAGCCGGCAAACATTTAGCAAAGGAGCTATCAAAGCAGCGAAGTGGCTTGTAGGCAAAGAACCTGGACTATATACTATAAATGACTGTTTGGGTATATAATATATGTGTGCGATAGTAGGTATCTACGGCAACAGCGATGCAGCGAAGCTTACTTCTATGGCACTTTTTGCAATGCAACATAGAGGTCACGAGGCTAGTGGTATAAGTAGTGGTGGTGATGATTGCAAAAAAATATGGACTATCAAAAACAGAGGATTTGTGCGAGATGTGTTTAACGAAAAATCTTTTGAAACTCTCAAAGGCAACATAGCCATAGGACACAACAGATACTCAACAGCAGGCAAAGATAGTGTAGCAGACACACAGCCTATCCATGCAAAATACAAGCTAGGCGAGATATCTATAGTGCACAATGGCAACCTAACTAACAAGGATTATGTACGAAACAGACTTATAGAAGAGGGGTCGATATTTCAGACATCTATGGATACAGAAAATATGATACACCTCATAGCCAAATCAAGTGAAAACAAGTTAAAAGATAGGATTATCAAATCGACCAAAAAACTCAAAGGGGCTTATAACTTCATAATCCAAAGCCGTAGCAAACTTTTTGTAGTGCGAGACAAATACGGAGTGCGACCGCTTAGTTTAGGACAACTAAAAACAGGCGGCTATATAGTAGCTAGCGAGACTTGCTGTTTTGATATAGTAGATGCTACATTTGTGCGAGATATAAACCCCGGCGAGATGCTCATATTTAGTAGCAAAAACAACGATATAGAGACTATACAGCTCTTTGAAGATATAGACTACAGACCGTGTGCTTTTGAGTATATCTATTTTGCCAGACCAGATAGTATGATAGATGGCAAGTCGGTATATAACACAAGAAAAGCTATGGGCAGGTTGCTAGCAAAAAAAGACGACATAAAAGCAGATATGGTGATACCGGTGCCAGATAGTGGAGTGCCGGCGGCTCTAGGATACGCTATACAAAGTGGCATACCATTTGAGCTAGGGATTATCCGAAATCACTATATAGGTAGGACATTTATAGAACCTACTCAAAATATGCGAAATATCAAAGTCAAGATGAAGCTAAGTCCTATGAAGTCGTTGATACAAGGCAAGTCTATCATAGTAGTCGATGATAGTTTGGTTCGTGGCACGACTAGCAAAACTATTATAAAAATGCTAAGAAATGCAGGAGCATCGCAGATACATTTTCGTGTGGCGTCGCCTATGATAAAATATCCGTGCTTTTATGGTATAGACACGCCTACCAAAGAGGAGCTTATCCATGCTACTAAAACTCCAGAAGAGGTATGTAGCTACATAGGAGCAGATAGTTTGTCCTATCTAAGCATAGATGAGCTCAAAGATGCCATAGGACGAGATAGAAACTACTCTTTAGTCAGTTTTGATGGCGATTATTTTATAGATTAGCCAGAAACAAGTGAGACAGATAGAGACGATAGGTAGGCACTACAGACAAAAATATGGTCAAACAGTATATAAAATACCTATAAATCTATCTGGATTTACATGTCCAAATATAGATGGAACTGTAGCAAAAGGTGGTTGCAGCTTTTGTCAAAACGAATCTTTTTCGCCAAATTTATCTAGCACAGACACAGCTGTCAAACTATCTCCAAATAGCGATAACCCTATACTTAAAGAGCAAATAGCACAGCTAAAAGCACAATACAAAAGCACCAAAATCAGACTAAACAAAAAGTTCAAAACCCAAAAATACATCATATATCTACAATCATTTACAAACACTTATGCACCACTAGAGACTATAAAGACCTTGTGTCTGGAGGCTTTGAGATTGGATGGTGTGGTGGGGTTGAGCATAGGCACACGAACAGATAGTATCAGCGATGAGGTGCTGGAGTTTTTGGTATCTATCAACAAAACAGCAGAGATAACTTTGGAATATGGAGTGCAAAGTATATACGATGAAACTTTGCAAAAAATCAACCGCGGACATGACTTTGCAAATATACAAGCTACTATCAAAAAGACCAAAGCTATGGGACTATCTGTTTGTGCTCATCTTATCTTTGGTTTGCCAGGCGAGACAAAACAGATGATGCAAAACTCTGTGAGGGCGACTATAGATATGGGAATAGATAGTATCAAATACCACCCACTATATGTGACCAAAAATACCAAACTATATCTGGACTACAAGGCAGGTAGATTTACCCCTATATCACAAAAAGATTATAGTGATATGATAGTCTATGCTATATCACAGCACCCAGCAAACTTGATAACACAACGGATCACAGCAGGAGTTCATGATGTAGTAGCTCCTATATGGTGTGCCGACAAACACTCGAGTATAAACAGCCTGAGGCAAGTGTTGAGCAGTCATGGGATGGTGTATTAGATAGCTTACGCAGAAGCATAGCTATCATCTGTGTTCTGTCTTTAGAGGCAGACTGTTTAATTTTGAATATTTAATTTTGAATGTTGGATGTTTGGCAAACATCTCGGAACCCTAGACTGTTGAATTTTGAATATTTGATTTTGAATGTTGCCAACCTATTCAGAACCCCGAATTTATTCGGGGCCAATCATACAAATCACTTCAAACATAAAATAACACAACCAAACATTTAAACTACTGCAACTTAACACTACTTTCGGAACCCCGAAGCACTTATCGCAGATATTTGGCTTGCGAACCGCCTAGCTTTTCTGGCTTGGGGCCAAACATGAAAATTACCATAACCCATAATCTCAAACAAATCAACACACAATCTCAAAGCAGATAAAAACCGCAAAATATCTTCACCTCGTTCCCAACGTCCTCGTTGGGAATGCATACTTAACTCAAGTCGGATT
>JAOZMC010000062.1 GCA_029934475.1 Arcobacteraceae bacterium | reverse complement strand
AATCTCTTTGAGCTTTGTAGTGCCTACGCATACCTGCCCGCCCCAAGACCCATCTTTGTAAAAAGTGTTATTTTATGGTCTTTCCAGCTTGGGAGCGAGGCAGAAGTATTGACAAGCCACAAGAATAACTATCTATTTTTTGTAAATATCCAGTTTCCTTGATCTGTTATAACTTCTACCTTTAACAAATTACAGTCTGTAGTATAACCAGCTATTGCTCTTGATCCATATTTTAGTTTTATTGGAAATTGTCTTTGCCTGTGTGCTGTCATACGACAATTGCCATTGTTCGCAATTACATTTTTTACTATCACAGAATTTACAACTGATATTACTGACACAATAGGCATTTCTTGTGGAAATCCTAATATATTTGTTGTGCGAATTGTTATCTCTATTTCAATTGGTGATGTTTCTGCTTTTAAGTCACATCCGCTTGTGTTTAACATTAATATTGTTGCCAATATGGCAAAAATCATTTTGTTCATTTTTTCCCCTTTTGTCTTATTTATAATATCCCCATGAGATTTTTGATTTCTTTGAGTAATTTCTTTTGTTTTTTTGTCTTGGCTATACTATCTAGTCGCTCTATACATGTTTGCTTTATCTTCTCATCGTGAAAATAAACATCATTTTCGGTTAGTTCTGGAAGCTTACTTTCGCCATTTAAAATGTCAAATAATTTATTTTCTATCTCTTTGTTTGCTTCTATCCCAACCAATTCTTCTGCCAACCATTGAAACTCAGGCGCAATAATTTTTTCACCGTCTATTCTATGCATGTGTAATATGAGTTTAAAAGCAGTTATTTCATCAACTTTTTTATTTTTCTTAACTTTTTGAAAATGCTCATCTAATTTCATAAGCTTCATGATTTTGTTTATCAGTTTTTTTTCTTTTTTTGTGCTGTATTGAAAATATTTTTTATGAGAACTATACCACTTTAAATTTTTCTTTATACTTCCAAAATCAACATCTTTCGCAGTTAGTTCTGGTAGTTTTTTGACATATATTAGGTCATATAGCTCTTTTCTTTCTGCCTCACTGTAGCCTTTAAATTGATGTAGTGTGTCAATTATACCTTGAGCAACATCACTATCCATTTCGCCATATTCTGCTCTTTGTATATATATGTTTAATACCATTTCTTTTTTTGTATCATCTTTGACAGACATATCATATTTTTTTTGGTATTGCTTATATTTTTCAAGCACACTTGTTTCGATATTTTCCAACATTTTGTCGGTGTTTGATTGTAAAGCATTTTTATCTGTATCGCTTAATGCTTGGGTGTAGTCATTGTACAAAATCCATGCTGTATCAAACGGCTTCATCTCAAAAGCTGTAGTATTTTGAAACTTTATATTTGAAAAAATCTGTTTTAGAATTGCTTCATGAGTTAGCTCTTTATTGTTGTATGTACTCCACTTGACAACTTTATTGTTATCTGTCCATTTTATAGCATAGTGGATATTGTCTATCTGATATGTATCGTCTTTATTTATAGTAAACTGTATCACGACACCTCTATTTTTAAAGCTAAATAATTTATCTTGTATTTTATCTATTTTGGTATAAATGATCAATGATTCTATAGCTGAATTATATGCCTCAGTTTCAGTTTCAGTTATTTTGTTGAACATATACAGATATTCTAACATTTCTGTCGTAGTGTATTGTTTGATATTTGATATATCCAAGCCTGTTATGTATTTTGTTTTGTCTGGATTGTCCTTGATGTATCGCTCTATGATACCAGCTGTGTTTGCCTTGACAAACTCAAGATTTTTCATGTTGTAGTTTTCTGTAGCTTCTTGACATGTGTATTCAACAATTTGTTTACCATTTCCAGTTTCAAACTGCTTCCAATCAGTCTTTTCACATGCTTCCCAATTGTCCAAAGCTTCACCAATAGTTAGAGTTTTGTCAAACTCCATCACACTATCTTTGACCAAATTTACACCACTATCAAAACACCCTGATATAAACAATGATGCTATTGATATAAGTATCGTTAATTTAATTTTTTTCATTTCCATTTCCTTCTTTTTCAACTTCTTTTTCAACTTCTTCATCTGTATCATATTCAACATCAATATTATACGGTATCAGCCCCTTGCTCTTATAAACTTTTAAGGTTTTGGCAACCATCTCTTTATTGCTATAATTTAATTTTTGAACGATATCAGAAACAGAGATAGTCTTATAATTTTCTTTAGATATCATAAGACGAATTGTCATCAATATAACTTGTTCTTTTCTTCTATTTGAAAAATATAAAAACAATAAAATTAAAAATATAGCCAAAATAGCTAGTGCCCACGATGATTCTTCACTAAGTAATACTATAAAACTAAAAAATGATACTAAACTAAAAAACAATAATTCTGTGCTTTCCAATATATTTAAATAATTTATCACAACTCCTATAAGTCCTCCAATTATCATCATTATAATAATTTCCATACAGCTCCTCCTTTTCTATCACTCTTTTGAGTATTTGTAAAAAATTTCACATTATGCTCCTTTATCATATTGCTATAAGCTTTTTATTTCCACAGTTGCTACATGTCCAACTGTTTGCCAAAGCCGTCATAGATTTATTTAGCAGATGCCATATAAACAGTATTCCCCATACTACAACCCAAGCTCCCAAAGTAACCACGGATAATACAATATGTAAAATCCAACTCATTTTTTTTGCATTTTTTCTATGCAATGTATCGTGTCCGCATTTATCACAATACATCATCTCTTCAAGTAATGCAGATGCCATATTAACTCCTTTTTAAATTATCTATAAAAACACCCCAAGCCTTTCGGCTTGAGAGTATATTGCCTAACCTACTACCATGATGCCATTGCTCAACAATGTTTGCTTTGAAAAATCATCTGCCGGTATGTATCCCTTTTCCATAAGATTTTTTATATATATCTTGTTGTAGATAAATGGTATGATCAACAACCCAAGACCAAATGTAGCGATAATTATCACCATCCCAAGCAAAAACCACTTTATATCTCCTCGCAACAATGGCACAAATGCACCAAAAAACAAACTTGTCCATGAAAACCCTAGTGGGGCTGTCTTGACTACTCCTGTATCCTTATGTTTCAAATTAACATTCATTTTCTTTTCCTTTCTTATCTATAGACATAACGACAAATATCATACAATCCACAATGGATAATTATATCATATATGGATATTACACTAAAGATGTGGCATTATACAAAAATAAACTTAAATTTTCTAAATTTTATTGTATTTTCCTATAATTCATTACAATATTTATGTATTATACACTATTGGACAGCGATAATCTTTCTATTATACAGCAAATATGTTGTATTTTTTTATATAATAGATGTAAAATTATAGGATACCAGTATTATGAAAGTATATGAGAAAATAAATTTATATCTAAAAGATAAAAAGATCACCAAAATCGAGTTTTACAAAAGACTTCTACAGCTAGACCCCAAGCTAGAAAGCACAGGTGAGCCACCATCACAGACTTCTGTATATGCTTATCTCAATGGCCAAGTAGCTATACGCATAGAGCTAATCCCATATATAGCCACAGTGTTAGGAGTGCCAGAGCAGCTACTTTTCACCGACTCACCGCACAGCAGGAGCCTATACATACGACATATCAAAGAGACCATGACAAAAGATGAGGCAGATATGTGGCACACCGACAGCGAACCAGCTAGCACACAAGATATAGGCGACCACGAGAGACTTCGCCACATATACGATATGCTACAGTTTGCACCACAGATGTTTATACGACAGCTAGAAAACACACTGCTAGACTACAAGAGCCTCACACTGAAGTTTAGACAATGACTAGAGACTGGTTTTCTAGAAACTAGTAGCTGGAGACTAGAGACTAGTATTGTGAGCTTCGCTCACTCCATCTACTAGTAACTAGAGACTAGTAAGAGACTGGGGCTTCCAAAATAAACATTGTCGACAATCCATCATATATTGTCGACGATGTTTATGTGGTGTGATTTTTTGGTTTTAATTTCATTTTGAGTTTAATTTTGAGTTTTGTTTTGAGTTTTGTTTTAATTTTATTTTGAGTTTAATTTTGCCACACTCACAAGCTCCAGCTTGGGAGTGTGTACTTAATATTTGTATTGCTTTTTATAGAAACTTTTTTGCAGGAAATATTTTGCAGGAAACATTTCACTTCGTGAAAGCGATTCTCTTGTTTTCACAGAAAGTTTGGACTTCGTCCAATCGCCACGGCTACTTTTCACAGAAACTTTGGACTTCGTCCAATCGCCACGGCTACTTTTCACAGAAACATTTCACTTCGTGAAAGCGATTCTCTTGTTTTTCAGGAAACATTTTTTGCAAGCAAAAAAGCGATTCT
>JAOZMC010000061.1 GCA_029934475.1 Arcobacteraceae bacterium | reverse complement strand
AAGTCGATCAATATTAGCTAAAAATCTGAAGTCAGTCAACAACAACCAAATTAAAGCCAGTAAATACTTGCTATATTTTGCATATATTGCTTAAAATGAGTCCAAATTTTCCATATTTTGCCTATTTGTGAGTTTGTTTTATATTTTTGTGCTATAATTTCACATAAAGATTGTCGACAATGTGTGTATGATTGTCGACAATCTTTATGTGGGGGTGTTTGTTTGTGTATAGGTGCAAATGGTTTGATATGTTGGTAGCTATAGAGATAAACCTATTTTGTGATATGAGCAGATAGATACAATCGATCGGATATAAACATAGACAGTGATATATCTATCTTTGTATCCTTTGATTTGTGGAGATATAGAGTGGATAGTTGCAATCGGTCGGCTGTCAAACATAGATAGTGATATATCTATGTCAACTTTGGTTTAAGGTGTCTGTGTAGGACATAGTGTTTGTAAGTGATGGGATGTTATCTAAAGATTGTCGACAATCTTCGTGTGGCGATATCTGTAGATGGCAACATGAGCAGATAGTTGTGCATATGATGAATCTAGTTGTGAGCTTTTTGTCATGCATAGTATCCAATCTGTCGGCTACAAACATGTAAATATGGCTGTAGATACAGGGTTGCATATGGTATCGTGTAGATGCTTGCAACTTATTTATCATCAAGTATAGATGATAGACGAGCCTATCTATATCCTCTTTGATTTAGAACAATATAGATAGTATAAATAAAAAGAAAAAGGTGAAATATGAATATAGACAGACAAAACAGTAGTGGTAAAATGTCTTTGAGACAAGTGGTGATAAACCATATATCCAAAGCAATAATAGAAAAAAGGTATAAGCCACGAGAGCATATAACCGAGACATCATTGAGCGACAAGCTAAGTATCAGCCGAGCTCCAGTCAGAGAAGCTCTAGCCGAGCTAGTAGCTATGGGGATATTGACAAAAGTAGATAGAGTAGGTATTTTTCTAAATGTTATCACACCATCTCAAGTGCTAGATACATATCATACCAAAGGTTTAGTCGAGGGTTATTTGTCGCATGATTTTATGCGAGAACACGACAGCGATGATATAATTGAGCTAGAAAATATAGTACAAAAGATGAGACAAGATGTATTGAATGATGCAAATCAGGTAGAAATAGGCACGAAGTTTCATAAAGCACTGCTAAAATATAGCTACAACAAAGTTTTGCTACACACACTAGATCAAGTCAATATCAAGTCAAAGTTGCTCTTTTTTGAAAACTGGTCTGTGTTATACACTAGAGAAAATATCATAGACAGACACCAAGCAATCATAGATAGCGTCAAGACAAAAAATAGCAAAAAGGTAGAAAGAACAATACGAGACCACTACATAGATACAGGCAAAAAGATAGCCAAAATAGTAAGCAAAAGATATGAATGATATAAGATGGACCAACTTCAAATACGATAACACAAGGTATTGTTTCTTTTTCATAAGTGAGCTCAAGGCATATGGACTGGGGCAGTTTTTTAAAATCGCTGTGTCAAAACTACACGGCATACCAGTGGTAGATATAGACTGTATCACTATAGCTCCGGATATATTTGAACAATACAACTATGAAAACTTGATCATAGTCAATCATACACAACTACGAGAAAACAAACGAAAGCCACACGAGGAGTTCATGAAAGATATATCAAAAAGTGGATATATAAGTGGTATTTGTGATAAAATTTTGCAAAATCAAGACAAACTATATATCTATATGTTTGAGTCAAATCAGTTTATGACACTTGACCAAAAGCTAGATATAGAACTAATAGGACCAAAAGCAGATATAGTGAAAACTTTGTCAAACAAAATATCGCTATACAAGATATTTGATGGTGTCGTGCCGATGGCAGAGTATTTTGTGGCAAATAGTTTCCATGAACTTATGGACAGGTCGTCTAAACTTTTTGAAAATTGCGACAAACTTTTTGTATCGTTGGAGCAAAGTGCGGCAGGAGCCAACAGCATAGTAGCGACTAGCACAGATGATATACAAAAACGGTTTGCCCATCATACCGATGATATATTTCTAGTCGTGTCGTATGTGGAGCATACTAGCGACCCTACCTCACTGGCAGTAGCTATCAATGACACAGATATATATATAGCAGGTATAGCTGACCAAAATATGGAAGGGACAAGCTTTCGTGGTTCTACATATCCATCTAAGGTCAGCAAAGATATAGCCGAGCAGATAGACAGGCAAACCATAGCGGTGGGGCGGCATATAGCTCGTATGGGATACAGGGGTATATTTGGCTGTGATTTTGTAGTCTCAAACGATGGCGAGGTTTATTTCATAGAGGTAAATCCACGGAAACAAGGCACTACGATGGAGTTTTGTTGTGCTTTGCGGACTATGTTGCCGTCAAATGCACCGAATTTGCCAGAGATAGAGCTATATGCAGTTTTGGACAACAAAGCGGCACCAAATATAGTATCTACCAGTGGGCTAGACAGGACTATATATTGGGCTACTTACAACCAAAAGCTACAAAACAGACTCAAAACCATAAGCTGTCTGCCACAACAACGAGGCGAGATAGATATGTTTGAAGCAGTAGCATCAAACAAACTGACAAAGGAGTATATGATACTAGAACATGTGGGACAGGAATTTTTCGTAAACAAAGGATCATTTCTAGCTAGAGTTATAGCCACAGGACACAACTACAAAGATGTAGAGTCTGGTGTGGATATGGGAAAAAGATTGATAGCATGGACTATCACACAAGACTAAAGGACAATAATGACAAACAACAATACAAATATAGATATAAACAATATGGACAAATTTGACAGAAAATTTTTCGAATTTTTATATGAAAAGAGAAGCGATAACAAATCGCCAAGTAACGAGGATATAGATGAAGCCAAAGCACTACTAGAAGTAGCGAAAAGTTCTGCTAAACTCACAGCTCCTATGGTGGAGTTGTTTGATAAGCTCAAAACTATCAAAGAGAGATATGGAGCGACTCCAGACGATATAGGATTGGACAAAGAGGAGCTAAAGCTCATGGCACACAAGCACAAGACTACAGATGAACACGGTGTGAGTGTGGGCGGTCGTGTATTTTCTGCTTTGCCTATCGTTGAGAGTGCAAACCAAAGAGTCCAAGAGTATATAGACACTCACCAAACAGTAGCTCCAAGTGGCTTTGACCTACAAGACCAGATGAAAAAAAACAGAGCAAAAATCCAACAAAAGCTAAATATGAGCGACAGCTCGTGGGACTCGTATGCTGGGCAGATCAAATACGCCATAACTTCAGGCGAACAACTGGCCGAAATACTAGATATACCTCAAAAACTCATAGAGGATATACAGCGAGTAGTCGGAGTGTTTCGTATGCGAATATCGCCCTATTATGCTAGTCTCATCATGCCCGGTGTCGTAAATGACCCCATACTACTACAAAGTGTGCCGACAGGCGATATGGTAGACAACAAAGGTATAAATATAGAGCCAGTAGCTAGCGACCACTCACCAGCACGGCTGATAGATCAATTTTATCCACGAGTGGCGACTATCAAGGCTACAAATATGTGTGCTATGTTTTGCACCTATTGTCTGCGACTTGACCACATATCGGACAAAGACTGGGTCAGTAGTAAAAATACATATGAAGAGGCACTAGACTATATACGAAAAGACACCACCATACGAGATATACTCATCACAGGTGGCGATGCTCTAGCTTTGTCAAATAAACGGTTGGAGTATTTGTTTGAAGAGCTTGACAAGATTCCACACATCAAAATCAAACGAATAGGTAGCAGAATACCAGTGATGACTCCACAGCGGATAGACGATAAGTTTCTACAGATATGCAAAAAGTCAAACGATATAAAACCACTACGATTTGTAACACAGATAAACACAGTCCAAGAGATAACTCCAGAGGTCAAAGAAGCATTTAAAAAGCTTAGTAAAGTTACAAGTGCAATACTAAATCAAGCCGTGCTACTACGAGGTGTAAACGATAGCAAGATAAAGATGTGGAAACTGTGCGAACTGCTACAAGAGATCTATATACGACCCTATTATCTGTTTAACTGTAGCTTCCGTAACCCTGAGTTTGGGCATATGCGAGTGCCTATATCTGTAGGACGAGATATAGTAGAGAGTATGTATGGCAACATATGTGGCGATGCGATACCACGATATCTAGCGACAGCTGGTGGCAAGATACCACTACACAAAGACAATGTAGCCCAGATAAACGAAGGTGGCGACTATCTGCTCAAAAAACCATGGAGCGATGAAGTAGTGCCGTATCCAGATATGAGTATGGAGCGATACAAAGAGCCGTATGGGTTTGAAAACTATCCTTTAGATAAATAACTAGACAACTAAAACAGCCAAATCCAAATATTTTCGAAGCTAGAAAATGTTTGGAT
>JAOZMC010000041.1:11289-15824 GCA_029934475.1 Arcobacteraceae bacterium | reverse complement strand
ACTCATCGGCTCTTGGATTCAATATATCCTTGGGAGCATCTATATTGATTAGCAACTTTCTTATCTTTGCTTTTTCTTGCCACTTGTTGTCATAATCCTTTTTGACTACACATATATCTATATCACTATCCTCTGTAGGGTTGCCATATGCATAGCTACCAAACAATATAATCTTGTCTGGTTTTAGGGGCATCAGTGCCTGGACTATCTGTGGTTTTAGCTCTTCTATATCTATCATACTAGCTCTTTTGGATCTATATCAAGCTTGGCACACACACGACCAAACAGATCCTCTACAAAATCCAAAACCTCTTTTATCTCATCTCGTGGTGGCAAAGCTCTATCAAAAGCAGGATACGACTCTTCTATATGATATTCAGTAATCTGATCCAAAAAAACTTTTTCATTTTCTAGATCAATATATTTTTTTATCAACACTGATATATCTACCAAGTCGTGTGTTTTTGGTATTTTTTTATTGTTATATGCTAGAAAACTTTTCAAACTTTTTTCCACTGCATTGTGAAGCTCTACAGCCGTTACATCGCTATAATGATCTGCGTCATAAAACAGCTTCGCTCCGCTTAAGTTGTGCCAAGCCTTGGTGAGCCACTCTTTAGCTGATACCTTGTTCATACCATACCTTTCCGTTTTGAAGTATATCTATTTTATAAAAATAATCCTGCCTTTGTTTGATATAGTCAGTAGGAGCAGACAATACATCTATGCCATTTGTTTTGTATTTCAATCTCAGACCCAATAACCTTTTTCTGGCTTGCCTTTGATAATCTCTAGTATCATCTATAGCTAGATCATCTTTGAGTAAAAAAAGATCAATATCACTATCCTCTGTAGGAGTGCCATATGCATAGCTACCAAACAATATAATCTTGTCTGGTTTTAGTGGCATCAGTGCCTGGACTATCTGTGGTTTGAGCTTTTCTATATCTATCATACTAGCTCCTTTGGGTCTATATCAAGCAAGGCACACACACGACCAAACAAATCCTCTGCAAAATCCAAAACCTCTTTTATCTCATCTCGCGGAGGCAAAAGATAGTTTGGGTTTGGATATCTGTCCTCTTTTAGATACAAAGTCGCCTTTATCAAAAATACGATCTCATCGTCAGATAGTGTTATTTTGCTTTTTGTATATTCATAAATTTCAAGCAGATTGTGAGATTTGGGTATTTTTTTGTTTTCATAAGCTATCATTGATTTTAATATTTTTTCAATAGATTGTTGTATATCGCACCCTATAGTATCTGTATAATGATCTGCATCATATAGTATTTGAGCGGACTTTAGATCATGAAAGGCTATATCTAGCCACTCTTTTGCTGATATTTTATTCATATATCACAACTCCATTTTCAAGTATATCTTTTTTATAAAAAAAATCCTCTCTGCTTCTCACAAAAGCTTCACTAGCAACTATAAAATCAAAACCTATTTTGTATTTTGATACCAATTTCCTCACACTTAGTTGAGCCATTATCTTGGTATCTCTGGTTGTTTTTTTGTCGATATCTTTAAACAAAAACAGATCAATATCACTATCCTCTGTAGGAGTGCCATATGCATAGCTACCAAACAATATAATCTTGTCTGGTTTTAGGGGCATCAATGCCTGGATTATCTGCGGTTTTAGCTCTTCTATATCAAGCATAGACAAAATCCTTTTTGTGCTTATCAAAAGCTATATGATTCATATTGGACTCCTATCGTTGTAGCTATTGTATCGTATTTAGCTTAATCTATCTCAAAGGTTTGTAGCTACAGACAAATATCGACACAAACACCATCTATCCTCTAGCATAGTCATCTTCTAGGCGCTCTATGTCATCTTCTCCTGTATAGCTTCCTACTTGTGCTTCTATTATAACCAAGTTTTCTTTTGTCTTGTTTAAAAGTCTGTGAATATCCCCAGCTTTTATGTAGGTTGATTGGTTTTGTTCTAGCTCAAAAGTATCTTCACCTACGGTCACTGTCGCCGTTCCTGCTACTACTATCCAGTGTTCGTTTCTGTGTTTGTGTCGCTGGAGCGAGAGTCGTTTGCCCGGCTTGACCTCTATGCGTTTGATCTTGTAGCCATCTGCATCTTCTAGCACTGTATAACTTCCCCATGGTCTGTAGCCTGTGAGATGTATGTTGTGTAGTTGTGTAGTTTTCTTGACTTCATTTACTATTTGTTTGACCTTTTGGCTACTTCCCTTTTTTGATATTAGCAAAGCATCGCCACTATCTACGACTATGAGATCTTCTATATCTACTGTAGCGATACAACGATGGTCGCCATATATTAGGTTGTTTTTGCTATCTATTGACACTAGATTTTTGTTTGCTGTGTTGTTGTACCTGTCTTTTGGTAGTTCGTCATACAAAGCATCGAAACTACCTACATCGCTCCAGCTTATATTTGATGGCACCACTTTGACTTTGTCTGACCTCTCCATGACCGCACAATCTACAGAATCATCTGGTATAGCCTCCATACAAGAGTGTTCTATTTTATATGTTGAGTTCAAAGCTATATTGTTGTCCCATGCTGTTTTGCTAGCTTTATATATCTTGGGTGAGTGTATTTGAAGCTCCTCTAAAAACACTCCAGCTTGGAAACAAAACATACCGCTGTTCCAATAGTAGTTTGTAGCTTCTACATATTTTTGGGCAGTTTGTAAGTCTGGTTTTTCGTGAAATGCCATCACATCATAGCCATCTGCCTCTATATATCCATACCCTATCTCAGCATATGTAGGAGTTATACCAAATGTGACCAAGTTGCCAGCTTGAGCTAACTCTTTGGCTGTGTTTAGCACTTTTTTGTACTCTAGCTCATCTTTGATAAGATGGTCAGATGGTGTGACTAGCACTATCTCATCTTTAGGCAAACTCATACAAGCTAGTGCTATAGCAGGAGCAGTGTTTCTACCTATAGGCTCAAGCAAAAATGTAGGATTTTGCATATTGGATTTTCGAGGAAACTTTTCACTTTGTGAAACTGTATTTGCTAGTTTTGGATTGTTTTCTAGCTGGTCTACTGCTAGAAAATATTGTTCTGTATTTGATACTATGAGACTTTTGTCGCATATTTGGCTGTTTCGTTCGACTGTGAGTTCAAACAGCGACTTATCGCCGAAAAGTCTCACAAACTGTTTGGGCATGAGTGTCCGGCTTATAGGCCATAGTCGGGTGCCACTTCCACCACACAATACTATATTTGTCATATATTTTTCCTTTTAAATTTTCTCTTATATCTCTATATCGCTTCTATGCTATTTTCATCAAAGTCAATCTGTTTGTATTTTATCTTGGATAAATATTTTATAGCTGTTGCTATGCTGTCTTTGGCGATATAGTCTCTTATATCATATAGTTGTTGTTTTGCTTGTTTGGTATAAACAATTTTCAAATACACAACAGTTTGCTCCACACATCATCATGTTCATATCTCATGTCTGTGTTTTCTTGCAAAAGTGCTAGTGATATCATCTTTTGTTCTTTGTCATAAGTCGTCTCGTCTAGTATTTCAATCTCCTGACCACTTTGTGATGCTTTGTTTACCACATCCATAATCAAACCAACCGTGTCTGGTTGAGCTCTTAGATGTAATGTTTCCATATTTTTCCTCCACTATTTGAGAGTATTATATCGCTTTTTGCTTAAGATAGTCTAAAATTAAATAAAAAACGATAAAATACTCAAAAAGGATATATATGCAGATAGCTCCCAGTATATTGAGTGCGGATTTTGGCAGACTAGACGAAGAGATAGTAGCGATATGCCAAGCAGGGGCGGACTTGATACATATAGATATCATGGACGGCTCGTTTGTGCCAAATATCACTATAGGTGAAGTGGTAGTCAAAGCAGTAGCAAAGATATCGACCAAGCCACTAGATATCCATATCATGGTATCTAACAACGATATGTTTGTAGATATGTTTGCCCCATATTCTCCTCGGTATCTGTCGTTTCACATAGAGAGCGAAAAGCACCCACTACGACTGATACAAAAGCTAAGAAAACTTGGTATCAAACCATCAATAGCTATAAACCCACACACCAGTATAGATACTGTCAAACATATAGTGCCATATGTTGATATGGTGCTGCTAATGTCGGTCAATCCAGGCTTCGGTGGTCAGGAGTTTATATCAGAAGTTTTAAACAAAGCAAAAGAACTCAAGCAGTTGATAAATAAAAAAAATCCAAAATGTCTAATCCAGATGGACGGCGGTATCAACGGCAAAAATATACAGCAGATAAAAGATAGCGGGGTAGATATAGCTGTAGCTGGCAGTTATCTGTTTGGTGGTGAATATACACGACAGATAGACAGCTTGAGATAGATTTCACCAAAGTAATTCTAAAATTTTAGGTTAACCTAAGAAACTTGTGTTATAATTTACAACAAAAAGGAGAAAATATGAAAAATATATTAAGAGTAGGGCTATTGGGCCTAGTAGTAGCGGTGTCAGCAGAAGCTAAAAGTTGCACACAAGAGCAGATAGGTCAGATGATCAAAAACGGTG
>JAOZMC010000041.1:0-11189 GCA_029934475.1 Arcobacteraceae bacterium | reverse complement strand
TATTTTATAGAGAAAAAGGACAAAATATAAAAAATATATTAAGAGTAGGGCTATTTGGCCTAGTAGTAGTGGTGTCATCAGAAGCTAAAAGTTGTACACAAGAGCAGATAGGCAAGATGATCATAAACGGTGTCTCACAGACACAGATAGACAAGATATGCAAAAAACAGCACAAAGTCAAAAAGTCAAATGGCGACACTATCATAAATATATACAATAGTCCCACAAATACAAACACAAATACAAACACCAACACAAACAACAACACAAACAACAACTCTACATCGTCAAGTAGATCAAACGACAAAAACAAAAGACGAGGTCTATATGCTGGTGGATATATAGGCACTGCCAAAGCAAATCAAAACAACAACAAGATCACAAACAACAACGGCACACAATCAACTTTGGAGCTAAAAGATAGCAAATATCTATCTGGTATGATAGGATATGACTTTGGCAACGATATCGCCATAGAATACGAGAAGTCATCGTATAACAATGAGCTAAGAAATATCATGTTTTTTGGCTTGTATGAGGACTATAAAGGCGGAGTTGATGTATCGGCACACTTTTTGTCTCTCAACTACACGATAACGGACAAGTATGGTTTCGTGCCATATATCGGTCTAGGAGTAGGAGAGGCAAACATAGATATAGAGCTCAAACAAACTACAGGAAACGATGTCATAAGACACGAAGACAAACTGTTTGCCATGGTATACAATGCCGGAGTGGATTATTATATCAACAAAAACATAGCAGTAGGGTTTGCTATGAAAGGTATAAGCTATATGGGTGATGCGTTTCAGCTTGGTAGCGATGAAGAGGATGACGATGCTTTTATAGGTGATTTTGATGTGAGTGTATTTGCTATGAGATTGAAAATACGATTTTAAAAGGAAAATGATGAAAAATATATTAAAAGCATGGCTCGTGTCTCTTGTGATAGCAGTATCGGCAGATGCCAATATTTGCACCGCAAAGCAGATAGACACCATGAAAGCAAACAACCTATCACAAAAGCAGATAGACAAGCTGTGCAAGACAAAAAAGCAAGACAAAAAAAAGCAAGACAAGACAAAAACAAAAGCAAAAAAATCTACCAAGATCAAAAATCAAAAAACCACAAAAGCAAAAGAAAATAATACAAGCAACAGAAAAGGGCTGTATATAGGTGGCAACTATGGGATTTCATGGGTAAACAAAACAAGAGAAAGATCCTATATTCTTACGGATGTTTTGTTTCCGTATAAAGACAATATCCAACCAAAATTTGAAGCTGGTTCATATAGTTCTGTGCTGGTAGGATATCAAGTAAATTCTCACATAGCTCTTGATATAGAAAGAATAACATATAAAAATGATTTGAATACGCTTGAAATATATGGACACAACAAAAAAACATTTGATGATTATGATGGGTATATTGATACAGCTACATATATGTTAAATATCAACTATATATTTGGCAACTACGATATAGTAGCTCCATATATATCTTTTGGGTTGGGACAGACCAATATGGAGCTACAATTTACACAAAACGATGGAAACAATACTATAACATATGATGGTGATTTCACTTCTATGTCATTTGCCTTTGGAGTGGATTTTTATATCAACGACAATATAAGTATTGGAGTTCAAGCTAGAAAACTAGGAACTGTAGGCAAACGCTTGTCTGTAGAATATAGCAATAGCGAACATGGCGAAGATACAATAATCGATATGGATATGGATATACTAGCCATAGGAGCGAAAATCAAGTTTTAACTTAAATTTTCAAACTAATATGGCGTTTAAATATTTCTATAAGTTTATTTGGCTATAATATCAAATATTTTAAGGATTGATTATGTATAAAAATTTTATCAAACTATTTGTCATAGGTGCTGTCATAGTAGTAGGATTGACAGGGTGTGCTCCCAAGACAAATATACAAGCACTCAAAGCTGGCAAAGTCAGCGACACATCGGTCAAATCAATAGCAGTGCTAGAGTTCAAAAATGACACCATAGGTCAAAGCGATCTCATAAGCACTAGGTTGTCCAACTACAAGCTAGACGGCAAAAATTATTTCAAAGTAGCCAACAGAGCCAACATACGAGCGGTGCTAGATGAAAAAAAGCTCAATGACTCAGGTCTCGTAGATATAGATGATAGTAGATCAAAGGGCTTATCGCAGGTAAAAACTCTCATGATAGGTAGAGTCCTCGATGTAGGGTTGTCAAAAAGTGGCTACTACAAGACAGTCCAAAGCAGCAGCTGTGCTCAATATGCCACAGATAAAAAGGGCAGAAAATATTGCAAAAGATACCACACCAGACAGATACGATGTGAAGCTAGAAACTACACAGTCCAGACAAATATAAAAGTAGTCAAAGTATCGACCTCACGACTACTATATACCAAAAACTATACAGCAAGTGAGAAAAAATCACGATGTCAAAACGACAGCACAGTCCTACCTACAAAGCATCAGATGGCTCCTAGACTAGCAGACATCATAGCTTCACAGATAGTTGCAGACATAGCACCTTCGTATCAGAACTTCAGTGTCGAGCTACTAGATGATCCAGACACAAACTACAACAGCTCCCAAGAGTCGTTGTTAGAAACATCTATAAAACTCATAGAAAAAGGAAGAACCAAAGATGCATCTACTATGCTACAAAAGCTCAACAGAAGCACTGGTAGCAGTAGCTATGTGGCACTATACAACTATGGCGTAGCCCAAGAAGCCAACGGAAAGCTAGAGCATGCACTTAAGTTATATAGCCAAGCAAACAAAAAGGCACTCCAAAAAGGCAAAGTAGTAGATGAGATATCTCAAGCTATACATAGAGTATCGGCAAATATAGTCGAACAAAGAAAAGCAAACAAACAGATCAAAGGTAAATAGTCATGAAATTTTTTTATAGTATCGGTTTGGTCATCTTGTCTTTGTCGTTGGTATCTTGTGGTTCAAAAGATGTAGATATAGGTAAATACGACAAAAAAGTCACCAGAACATACAAGATACCAAAAGCTTGCAAAAAATTATACAAAAACAGCAAGATAAAAGTAGGAGTGGTAAACTTCACAAACAACTCTACATTTGGCAGAGCAAACACACGAACTTCAAGCAGCGACTACAAAGCTGGTATAGGATTTATAGGTATATACAGCAAGACAGGCAGACACAGTCGCACAGGAGTTGTAGAACCAAAGCTAGCAAATGCTTTTGTCCCAAAGATAGAGCAGATGCTACTAAACACTGGCGGAGTTGAGTTATATACTAGAGCAGATATGGGCAAAGTAAATGCCGAGCTCAAGCTCCAAGACAGCGGACTACTAGATAGCGACAGTGTAGTCGAGTTTGGCAAGCTATCTGGAGTGAGATATATCGTCACTGGTTCTATCGATTATGTCAAGCATAAGTTTCAAAACTATTCTCAATACAGCGGTAGTGCCCTAAATGCTTCTGCTTATAGCGGCGATAGAGATGTAGTAGCGGCGGCGGCTGTGATACACCTAGTTTCATCGCTGTTTGATGGCACCGATGTAGATGTCGGCACTACAGTCAAGATAATCGATGTCAAAACTGGCAAAATAATGTTCAGCAAGCAGGTCAAAGAGAGTGTCGCTATCAAAAGCAACCAAAGACCGACATATAGTGAGCTAGTAGGAGCTGTGAAATACAGTATAGACAAGGCCTTGCCATCGTTAGCAAATAAGTTTCAAAAATATTTTTCGTTAAATGGCTATATTACCAATATCAAAACAAACGGGCAGAACTATCTAGCAAAGATAAACTTAGGCGAAAAAGATGGTATCAAAAAAGCAGACAAATTTACCATACTATCGCTAGAAAGCCACAAAGACCCTATAAGTGGCAAGACCAAATGCACCACAAGTCGCACAAGCTCACGACTAACCGCTACAAAATATATCAACGACAGCTCAAGTTGGCTCAAAACAGACAAGATAAACAATCTAAAAATATACAAACTGATCAAAAAGGAGTTTAAGTGAAATATATCTTATATAGTATAGTGCTGTTTATAATCGTAGGCTGCACAGGAGACCAGCAGAACTTTGCAGCTCCGCAATGGTATCTAAATAACCCCCAAAACACCCCTAGCACTTTGTATGGCGAGGGTGAAGGATACGTCAAAAAAGAGTCGATAAACAATGCCCTATCTAGTATGTCGTCCAAGCTAATAGTATCGGTCAAGTCAACCATAAACACTACAACCACAGCAAACAGCGACCAATACTATCTCAAAGAAACAACCAAAAATATAGAGGTTCAAGCAAAAAAGATAGAGTTTTCAAATGCCAAAATAGCAAAGATACAGCAAGTAGGTGGCTCTATATATGTTATCATGAAAGTAGATCGTGTGGAACTGTTCAACATAAACTTCAGGAAGTTTAAAACTCAACATAAATTTATACAAGACAGATACCGCACCATATCTAGTAGGTCAAAGATGCAACAGATCAAAAACTTGACAGCTCTAAAGCCCAAGCTGCTACAAGCTAGTAGCGATGCACTGCTACTAAATGCTATCAATCAGTCGTTTAAATTTGAAAGATACCATGATATTTATCAGCGATATATAGAAAAGATAGACAAGCTCAAAGCATCGTTGGTGATAAAAGTTATCTCAAACCACGACAGAAAATTTTTCAAAGATAGTTTAGTATCGGCACTAAACGCAAACAATTACTCAGTTTCAAACTCAAACTATGACATAACTATAAATATCACAAACAAGATAAGATATAGTCGTGCTATGGGCTGGGATATAGCCAAAGTAGCCACCACGGTATCGTCTAGGACAGCTACAAAAGTGCTATCCACAAAGATAATAAATACAGTCGGCAGGTCATCCTCCTCAAGAGACAATGCCCTAAACGATGCCAGCAGAAGTTTCGAAGCAAAGATAAAAAAGATCGGCATAGATAAATTGCTGTTTGAGAAGTAGGAAAGATGAAAAACAAATGTAAAAATATATATATAACAACACCGATATATTATGTCAATGACATAGCTCATATAGGGCATGCATATACTACTATCATAGCCGATATGCTCACAAGATATAGCAAGATAGTAGGATATGACACATATTTTTTGACAGGCACAGATGAACATGGGCTGAAAATCGCCCAGTCGGCCGAAAAAAAAGGTAAAACTCCACAAGAGTATAGCGATATTATCAGCGGTAAGTTTAGACAGCTATGGGACGATATGGATATATCATATGACAAATTTATCAGAACTACAGACCACGAGCACAAGATGGGTGTGAAAAAAGCCTTTGAGACTATGTTCCAAAATGGTGACATATACAAAGGCAACTACGAGGGCAACTACTGTGTAGGGTGTGAGACATTTTTCACGACAAGCCAGCTCATAGACGACGAGGGATGTCCTGACTGCAAGAGACCTACGACTGTAGTCAAAGAAGAGAGCTACTTTTTCCGTCTATCAAAATACCAAGATAGATTGCTAGAGTTATATGAAACCACTCCTGACTTTATATTACCAAAATCCAAAGCCAAAGAGATAATAAACTTCGTCAAAGGTGGGCTAAATGACCTATCTATATCACGGACAAGCTTCAGCTGGGGAGTGCCACTACCAGATAGTATGGACGAGCCAGAGCATGTCATGTATGTATGGCTAGATGCTTTGATGAACTATCTTACTGGGTTGGGATATGGTGGTGATAAAAAGCTGCTAAGTTATTGGCCAGCAAACATACATATGGTCGGCAAAGATATACTCAAGTTTCACTCTATATTTTGGCCGGCATTTCTTTTGAGTCTAGATATGCCACTGCCCAAACATATATGTGCACACGGATGGTGGACAAAAGATGGCGAAAAGATGAGCAAATCCAAAGGCAATGTTGTCAATCCTCGAGAGATAATATCTGCCTACGGCTTAGACGAGTTTCGCTACTTTTTGATGCGAGAAGTGCCGTTTGGTCAAGACGGTGACTTTTCCAAGCGAGCTTTGGTAGATAGGATAAACAGCGACCTGTCAAACGACTTAGGCAACCTGCTAAACAGAATACAAGGTATGAGTGGTAAGTATTTTAAATACAAACTAAACTCCAAAGATGTGGCGAAATATCATCAAAAAGAGCTAAACATAGCAGACAATATAGTGACAAACTTAGAGAACTATATATTTGTTATGCAGATAAGTCGTTATATAGAAGATATATGGAAATTAGTCGCTATGGCAAACAAGGCTATAGCGGACTATGAGCCGTGGAATTTGATGAAAGACGGCAAGACAGATGAAGCTATGGCATTGGTCGCCTTTGTAGCAAACTTGATGGCAAAAGTAGCGGTGCTAGTAGATTGTGTCATACCGCACAAAGCCAAACAGATAGCCGTCTCGCTTGGATTTGAGATAAACCCACAAAACTATGACGATATCATAGTCAAAAGACAGCTTGTCCATAGTTTTTTTATCACAAAGACCGAACAACTATTTCCAAAGATAGAAGAGAACTTCGAGTCTATCGCTCTGCCGACACAAGAGACTAATCCATCTGTGAAAACCACCAGCACTATAGAGGATGACAATATCATAACTATAGATAGCTTTTTTGCTACTACTATCAAAGTAGGACAGATAACAGAAGTACATGATATAAAAAAGTCTGACAAACTATACAGACTGCTTGTAGACATAGGCGAAAACGAACCACGACAGATAGTAGCCGGTATCAAGGCATATTATACCAAAGATGAGCTACAAGATACTCAAGTATGTATAGTAGCAAATCTAAAACCAGCCAAGCTGATGGGAATATTGAGCGAGGGTATGGTGCTAGCATCAAAAGATGATAGTGGGTTAAGCTTGATACGACCAGACAAAGAAAAAACAAAAGGCACAAAAATTTCATAATCCAAACCCGCTATTTGTCAAATAGCGGTCAAAATGCTTCCTTAGCTCAGCTGGATAGAGCGATGCCCTCCTAAGGCATAGGTCATATGTTCGAATCATATAGGGAGTACCAAACATTATTAAGAAAAATTTGTTATAATTGTAAAATTTTAAAGGATGACAAGATGGATATCAAAACCATATCAACTATAGAGAGTGTATCACCAATCGAAAACAACACAAATACTATCTTGAGGCTAGGTGTTGCATTTTTGTTTATAGCTATTGTTTATTTGCTAGTCAGTCTCTCGCATAGTGATATACTCAACAACAACTTTCTCATCATAGCAGCTGTATTTGGTGCCTATATGGCTATGAATATAGGGGCAAATGATGTCGCCAACAATGTAGGACCAGCCGTGGGTTCAGGGGCATTGACTATGATGTCAGCTATCATTATAGCAGCTGTGTTTGAAGCTGGTGGAGCCTTGATAGCAGGTGGCGATGTAGTCAGCACTATAAAAAAGGGTATCATAGACCCAGGTATGATAGAAAACACAGAAGTGTTTATATGGGCTATGTCAGCCGCACTTTTGTCAGCCGCACTATGGCTAAATTTTGCTACATACTTTGGAGCTCCTGTATCTACTACGCACTCAATTGTTGGTGGTGTGATGGGTGGTGGCATAGCGGCCGCTGGATTTGATATAGTAGCATGGGGGACCATGGGCAAGATAGCGGCTAGCTGGGTCATATCACCTGTGCTTGGTGGCTTGATAGCGGCTATGTTTTTATATATCATCAAAACACAGATAGTATATAAAAGCAATATGGTATCAAGTGCCAAAAAGACAGTACCTATACTAGTAGCTATCATGACTACTGCATTTACCACATATATTGTCCTAAAAGGCACCAAAAAACTTATGAAAGTTGAGTTTCCTGTAGCTTTGGTCTTGGGTGTTGTGTTGGGTGTGTTGGCATATTTTATCGTCAAACCTCTAGTAGCAAAAGCATCAAAAAAACTTAAAAACAATCGCGAAAGTGTAAACACACTTTTCACTATACCGCTCATATTTGGTGCAGCACTGCTAAGCTTTGCTCATGGAGCAAATGATGTAGCAAATGCCATAGGACCACTAGCTGCCATAAACGATGCCGTAGTATCAGGTGGGCAAATAGGTGGCAAAGTGGGCATACCTTTGTGGGTCATGGGTGTAGGAGCTGTGGGTATCGCTATAGGGTTGGCTCTATATGGACCCAAGCTCATAAAGACAGTCGGCAGTGAGATAACACAGCTAGACCAGATGAGGGCATTTAGTATAGCACTAGCGGCGGCTATCACTGTCATCATAGCATCTGCTTTGGGCTTGCCAGTTAGCTCCACACATATAGCCGTAGGTGGTGTATTTGGCGTAGGGTTTTTGAGAGAATACCTAGACAACAGTGAGGCAAATCTCATCAAGACAACTAGACAAAGATTTAAAGATGACAAAAAAGAGCTAGAGATACTAGAAAAAGAGTTTGAACAACTAGACAAAAAAGAGGACAAAAGCAAAAAAGAGTATCAAAGAGTCATAGAACTCATGGGCAAGATAGAGGAACTCCAAGAGCTAGTCAAAGACGAGAAAAGAGAGTTTAAAAAAGCCAAAAAGATAAAATATGTCAAAAGAGATGCACTCAAAAAGATAGCAGCCGCATGGGTAGTCACAGTCCCTGCTGCCGCCACACTTAGTGCTTGTGTATTTTATATGACAAAGGGCTTTATGCTATGATATACAAAGAGTTCATAGACGCCCTTCAGCACAGTAGCTTCACTACTTTAGAGACCACACCACGACATGAACCTGTATTTGATGATATCATAGAGTCTATTAAGTCAAAAAATATCACAGATAAGATAGACGGCTTTACTACTACGGACAATCCACTGTCAAGACTAAAGTATAGCTCGCTACTAGCTAGTATCAAACTACGACAAGCATTTGACAAGCCAGTGATGACCACTATGACTATGCGAGATAGAAACAAACTGGCACTCCAGTCAGATCTACTAGGAGCAAATGATTTTGATATCTGTTCTGTGCTTTGTCTCACAGGCGACCCAGCTAGGATATCTGACCAGCCAGATACCAAAGCAGTGCTAGAGGGCAACTCTATATTGCTACTACAGATGATATATTCGTTTAACAATGGTATGGATTATAGCGGAAAACTATTTAAGACAGCTCCTAAACCTATATATCCATTTTCTGTCATAAACTCCTATGCCAAAAACTTCAAAACTTTGGAGAAAAAGATGCTCCAAAAGATACGACACGGCTCTGTGGGTATCATCTCGCAGCCTGTATTTGATATGGACAATGCTAGAAAACTACACAAAAGTTTTTATGCTATGTCATCTTTGTTTGACGATAGCAGAGCAAACTGTCAGCTAGTGTTTGGTGTATTTGCTATTACCCGGCTTCGTACTGCTCAGTTTTTGTCGTCTCATGTGCCAGGGATCGATGTGCCTATGAGCTGGATAGACCGACTAAGTCGTGCTGCAAAGATTAGCGAAGAAGAGGAATACAAAGTAGGGCTACAGCTCAGTGTAAATCTATACAAAGATATCAAAAAGTTTCACGACAAGACACATATAATGACCGCGGACAACTTCGATATAGCAAAAATACTGCTAGATGGATAGACTAGCCTGTATAGATGTGGGGCTTAAAAGAATAGGAGTCGCCACAACTTTGGGACTAGGTGTCATCACACCACAAAGTCCAATATACCGCAAAAACAGAGTCCAAGCCTCTGCTGATGTAGATAGTTTCCTGGTATCGTGGGATATAGACAAACTCGTAGTGGGTTTGCCTACAAGCCACGAAGAAACTAGCAGGAGGATACGACACTTTGTAGGGTTGCTAAAATTTGACAAGCCTATAGTGTATCAAGATGAAAATATGAGTAGTTGTGAAGCTAGAGAGCTGCTCAAAGGCGAGATGAAACAAAAGCGAGACGGCAGGATAGATAGTCTATCGGCAAAAATAATCCTACAAAGGTATATAGACAATCTCAAAAATCCTTAAAATTGCGACTAGATATTCTGACTTTTGGCTTGAGTCTGTTTTTAGTAATTTTACATAGACAATCACCAAACAGTTTTTTCGCCTCTCTCCATACTCTCATACTGTTCTGTAGTTGCCCTAGTTTCTAGCAATATATCATCGCCGAAGTTTATATCTACTATCTCTATATTTTGTAGTTTTAATCTATATTTTAGCTTGTTTAGTTCTCGGTAATTTGTAGCTATGGTCTTGTCTATAAGCTTTTTGTATATTTCAAGTTCCGCTACATCTAGGACAGTATGGACGGCTTGACTATAAGCTCTCACAAGCCCACCAGTGCCTAGCTTAGTCCCTCCAAAATACCGCACTATTATGACCGCTGTATTTATAATATTTTCACCAGATAGTACCGCTAGAGATGGTTTGCCAGATGTGCCTCTAGGTTCACCATCGTCACTGCTGTTTTCGACTATTTGTCCTGTGTCGTTGAGATATCTATAAGCATAGACAAAATGCCTCGCTTTGGGGTGCTCTAGCTTTAGTGTAGCCAAAGTATCTACAAACAAACTATATGGACAGATATATGCTACGAACTTGGACTTTTTTATCTCTGTAGTGTGATTGTATATGTTTATAGTTTTGTTTAGCTTCTCCTGTTGGACTCTTTTTTGGCTGTTTAGCTTCTCTTGTTCTATGTCTTATTCCCTTCCTCTTTAGCCATATCTATGGTGTTGATATCGTCAAACTGTTTCAAAGATATATATTTATATACTTCAAGCTCCTTTTTGTTTATGGCATTTATATCCAGTATTGTCTCTTTTAACTCTGGTATCTTTGGCACTTGATATGGGTTTGCTAGTGATACTTGGGCTATAGCTTGATCATCTTTAAAATCCAACACACTGTTTAAAAATGATATAAGTATCTCTTTTTTTGTTTCGTCTCCAAATATCTTTTTAAATGCCATATCATTTTTTGGATCTGCAAATCTCATGTTGTCCGTTCTCCTTTTGTATTGAGTTTATTTATCTGTTTCGTATTATAGCGAAATAATATAAGAAACACCACAAAAAATCTCTATAGCTCATAAAATAGTAAATATCTCACTCGTTCCCATCGTCCCCGATGGGAATGCATACTTGACAAAAAGATCACGATAAATATAACTCGTCCCCAAGCGACTTGCCTCGTTCCCAAGCTCTTTGCTTGCGAGAATGCATACATGAAAAACACACTTCCCC